>NZ_JWGX01000070.1:0-16913 GCF_000813075.1 Shewanella sp. ECSMB14102 | reverse complement strand
GTATGAGCGTACTTTCAAGTTTGCCGACTACAATGCTCCCCGCAGCCATAACGCCTTCTTGGCTGAGTTGGCACAGGTGCTGCCGTCCCATGTGTGTCCACTGATTGTCACCGATGCGGGTTACCGCAATACCTAGTTTCGGGAGGTGGAACGATATGGTTGGTTTTGGCTTGGCCGTGTCCGTGGGAATGTCGGCTTTCTCCTGGCCAATCATGCCCAATGGCAGTCGAATAAGTCGCTTTATCCCTCCGCCACGGCGAAAGCCCGGCATATTGGTTACGTAAAACTGGGACGAAAATCGCCTATGTGCTGTCATTTACATCTGTACAAGGCTGCGCCGAAACATCGAGCCGACAAGCGGTCATCCAAAGCAGGACGCAATCATACGGCACAACAAAGTTACCGTCTTGGCAGTAAAGAGCCTTGGTTACTGGCAACCAACTTGCCTACGGAGGCGTTCTCGTCAACGCAGGTGGTCAAACTTTATGCCAGACGGATGCAGATAGAAGAAACCTTTCGCGACCTCAAAAGTCCCCAATACGGCATGGGACTCAGGCAAAGCCGCAGTCGTTGTCCACGCCGTTATGATGTGTTGTTGCTGATAGCTTTGTTGGCAGAAATCCTGCTTTGGTGCATCGGTCTGGCAGACAGGCATCTGGGATGGCAGCGGAGATTTCAAGCCAATACGATACGTGACAGAAACGTGCTATCTGTGCTCAGACTCGGCAAAGAAGTGAGACGACGTCCGGAATACTCAATCAAAGAATCGCATTTTCGCTGGGCTTGGGGTGAATTTCTTAAACTGGTTAACACCTCTGGGAGGCCCGAATTATGAGGGGATCCTCCAGACCCCGAATTTAAGACCATGACATTGATGAGATTTCCAATACACTAGAGCCAATGGAGATCTCAACATGAAGAAACGTTACACCGAAGAACAATCATCAAGGCCATCAAACAGCATGAGGCACCAGCGAATATCTCCCCTGAACGCCAGATTTGTACCTGGCCAAGACTGGCTTAAACTTAAAGAAATGGCCAACGCCGAGTAAAAGGAGATGCATCATGCGTACCCGACAAATCCTCTGTCCGGTCGACTTCTCTGAAGAATCCGAACACGCCCTGGAATATGCCATAGAGTTGGCGGCGCTCTATAAAGTGAAGCTGAGGCTGCTGCATGTGATAAGCAAAGCCTATGGCGAAGACATTACCACTCTACCCCATCACGAAGAGAACTTCGGCATAGTGGCCGTGACCCAAGCGCAGTTGCAGCAACATATGCAGGCCTATGCTTCAGAAAAAATCCAAGCTCTGTTGCAGCAGTTGCATCCAGAGCAGCAGCTCGAGGTGCTTATCCGCCGCGGCAGCGCTGCCGGCCAAATCCTCGAAGAGGCCGAGAGCGCCAATGTCGGCATGATAGTTCTCGGCTGTCATCAACGCACTGCGCTGGCCCATTGGCTGCTGCCCAGTGTCGCCGAGGAGATTATCAACAAGGCCAAGTGCCCTGTGATGGTAGTAAAGTAACCTTATCGGCTCAGAGTTTCACTTCACTGTAAGTGGTCCAGGCCAGCAAATTACCCATCTGCGGCACTATCCAAACCGCTGTCTTGTGATCCTGATAGACCCGGAAGTAGTAGATCTCCTCATCACGGATATCGTCTTTACGGATCTCGCGGTAGAAGTGCATCGCTGAGTCACTGACATTGTCCGGCTTGATGAGCTCTTTCTGATTCACTTTCACCTGGAACACATCCACCAAGGTGCCGGAAATCTCAGTGCGGTACTGGTGAAAATGGCCCCGCAGTTGATACTTTATCGGTGTGGTGATGCAATCCTGATCGGTAACACAAGCCGATGAATAAAACTGCCCCGAGTCTTTACTGTCGTAAACCAAGGATAGGCTGAGATCGGTACGCACCAAGAGTTCACCGGCAACCGGGAAATAGATATCCGCATGGTAGTTGTGCTCAACCAACTCGGCATTGTCTACCGCCGGTGGCAAAATAATACGGTTGTAGCGGATCCGTCGCTCCATCTCCTTACTCAGGGGCACAAACTCCTTCATGCTAAGACCGGCAGGTTTGGGATCTATGGCGGTGATATTGATGATACCATCGCCGTCACAGCCGGTTTCATCGGCACTGGGACAGATGGCAAAGGAGTAATTACGCCCATCCGAAGAGGCATAAGCGCTGAAATGCTTCAATCCGGGGATCTGATTTCCCTCAGGCGTCAGGTGCTTTTGCCACATGGAAGGATGCAGCTGCTTGGCCTCATCGCTGTAAAACAACTGCGCCGAGGCCAGCGTGCCGCCCACATTCAAGGGCAACTGCTTGTCGGCCCGCCAATGGCTCACCTGCTTGACCATCTCATGATAGTCACTGTAGTACCAGAAGAAGCCCACCAGCCCCAACAACAACAAAATCCCCAGGAGCTTTATCTTGAGCGACACACTCACCAAGGCAGTGCGGATAGCTTCACCATCTGAGATAGCCAGCATATGCACGTGCGACTGCTCGGAAATATTCAGCTGATAGCCACGGCGGGCAACCGTCTTGAGCTGAATTTCAGGATAGGGTTCCAGCTTTTTTCTGAGAATACTGATGCATTGAGTCAGAGAGGTCAGCGCCACCACCCGCTCCGGCCAACCTACAGCCAGCAATTCTTCTTTTCCAAACACGTTTCCCGGGGCAGATAACAGGTGTGACAATACCTGAGCCTCAGAAAACGACAGGACGATTTCTGAACCATCGCGTTGATCCAGCAAGTGTTTTGCCTTGGTATCCAACGCCAAATAGGGAGTCAGCTGTTGCATTGGCACTCCGAAAAGTCACTCCAGAAGATTTGACTGCCCCCATCAATGGGGGCCTGAGGATAGGTTATGAGTTTAACCTGAGTGCAACAGATAGAATGTGACAGCTATATCAATTAACAATTTGTTTTTGTTAAACAAAAATATCTAATACAGCAGACTCCAATAGCAGATTTAAAGTGGCCGACGCTGAAAACTGTAGCGGCACAGCCAAGATAACAACAACAGCCAGCCAAAGAGTATTCCCAGTAACCAGGGCCAGGTCGGCACACCACTGGCCAAGCCCAGAACACTTTGATTGAGCAGCCGAAACACACTGGCCGGGTTCAGCAGCATCAGCCACTGCAATCCCGCCTGACCAAGGGTATCGGCCGCTACCACGGCCAATACCAGTAAGGCCAGATCATAGAGCAGCACCAGCAGCAGCCAAAGCAGCATTAGCAGCGCCAGTGCCTGAGCCTTCTGTTTAACCTGCATGCTGACCCAGTAGCCTAACAGCATAAACACCAACCCGAGCAACCAGGCGCTGGCCAGCAAAAGGGTCAGAGCCGCGGGTAACTCAACTGTACGGTATTCCTGAGCCAGTAGCGGCAGTAACCCCAAAGGCAAGCCAAACCCCAGCAACAAAGCCAGCAGCAAGGCGCCGCCCTGCCCCATCAGTTTACCGGCCAACCACTGACTGCGGCTCAAAGGGTAAGTCAGCAGTAATAACAAGGTGCCGGCTTCGGCCTCCCCTACCACGGCATCGAAACTCAATAGCAGCGCCAGCAGCGGCACCAGGAAGACACTTAAGGTTAAAAGAGAATTGAACAGCTGCGGCAGCGCCTGCCAGCGAAACTCACCGCCTAAGGCCCCGGCGCCGAAAATAACTGCCGCCGCCAACAGGGCAAATAAACAGCAAGCCGTTTGCAGCCAGCGGCTCCGCAGGCAATCTTTGAACTCTTTGGCGGCTACAATAAATAACGGATTAGGCCGCTGAGATGTCAATGCTTCATTTTCTCTGACCAGTTGCATCAGGCGGCCTCCCCGAATCTTTTGGGCGCAACATTTCGGCGATTTGAGTCAGACGGTGCCATAAAATGATGAAATAGTTCACCGAGCGAGGCCGGAGGCAACTGAAAGTCAAAGCAGCGGTATTGCTCCGTCAGTACGGCTATCGCATCCGGCACGCTGGCCTTAGCCAGTTTCAACCGGCCAGCGGAAAAACTCGGCCCCAGCACGGGATCGCCACTGAGCTCCAGCCGAGATGGCAACAGGATCTCTTGTGGTAAGTCAGCCTCTTGCCTCAGGTTATCCAAGCTTCCCAACGCCCGCATCCGGCCATTTGCCAACATGAGCGCCAAATCAAGATGCGGCTCAACCAAAGCCAGCTCATGGGTGCAAACCACTATGGTGCAGCCCTGCTGTTTCAGCGCCGCCAATTGAGCATACATGAGTGCCGAGGCCGAGGGGTCCAGGCCTACTGTCGGTTCATCGAGCAACAGTAATCTGGGGCGGCTCAGTAGTGCCTGCGCCAACCCAAGTCGCTGTCTTTGCCCCTTGGAGCACTGTCCCAACCTGCGTTTCACCAAGCCATCCAGTTCAAACTCAACCAGCAGCTCTTTGACCCTGGCCGCGTCTATACCCTTGAGCCCGGCAAAATAATTCAGCAGTTCGCCCAAAGGCATATTGTCGTAGAAACTGACATTCTCCGGCAGATACCCCACCTGCATAGGGCTTTCACCGGCGGCCTTACCGAGAATCTTCAGCTCGCCACCGGCAGGTTTAAGCAGCCCCAACAGCAGTTTGATCAGGGTCGATTTGCCGGCACCATTATGGCCCAGCAGCGCCAGTAACTTACCCTGGGGCAGCTGCAAACTGATATTCTCCAGCACAGGCCTGTCGCCACGAACATAGGCCAGTTGCCGACAATCAATGCTGGGCATAGCGGGTCTCCTCGTCACTCGGTTGCGAATTGGTTGTCATTTCTCGCTTCGTCTGAATCTCAATGGGTTGCAGCAAAGGAAAACTGTCGCGAATGCCGATATCCTCGGCCAGAGCCAACTGGCGCTGCAGCCAGCGCAGCAGGAGCACCACTGGGCTGTCCATCAACCATCTGGCCTCTGGATAAAGCCAAAACAGCCTGTCCAGGGCATCGTTGGGCAGATAGGGAGTATCACCTATGTCATCACCATCGAGATCCCAGCCCTGATAACTGCTCCAATAATTACCCTGTCCCATAAGGCTCCACTCCTGCGACTTACTGCCGACGTAACGCACCTGAGTCAGATTGTTTTCTATGTTGTTGCGCCACAGGCTATTACCTTCACCGCCCAAAGCGACACTTATGCCGGTATCACTGTCACTGAAATGGTTATGGCTGATGCGGTTGTCGGCGGCACCATAGATAAACAGCCCCTTACCTTCACTGGCAATAGCGGGATCGCCCTTGGGGTTGTGAATAGTCGTCACCCGGTTATGATGCACCTCGCTCTGCTGAGTCACATTGAGCAAGATACCAAAATCGATTGCGGCGCTGACTTGATTATGTTCCAGGGTGATCCCCTTGGAGCTCATCAGCGCATAGCCACCCTGTAACCATTTGGCGTTGTTGTTCCAGGCGCTGTCATTGCGGGTGTACATGTAGTGAATGCCATATTGCTGGAGGCTGAATTGATTGTGGCTGACCTGGCTGGCGTCGACGTTTTCCAGATAAATACCGTCGCGCACCGAAGCTATCTGATTGTGGTGCAGTTCGGGGGCCTCAACATATTTGAGAAAGATGCCGTCACCTCTGTCCAGCAGATAACGCCTGTCGTCACCGCTGATACGGCAATATTCCACTTCCGGACGCTTGAGCTGCTCGCCATGAATGCCAAATCCAGGCCCAGACAGCTCAAGCTGCAACAAGCGGACATCATCGGCCCCCGGCAACAGACGCACCCCGGAATCATGTTCATAGAGATCGCTGCCCCAGTTACGTATCTCAAGCCCCTGCAGGCGCACGCCTGCAGCCTTGATGGTCACGGCGCTACCTTTACCACCGGCATCGATTATAGTGCCGGGCTCGCCGACAATGGCGATCGCCTTGTCGATCATCAGCGGCCCCACATACTCGGCGGCAGAGAGAGTCAGTACCTCGCCTTCTCTCAGTGCATCTATACGTGCCTGCAGCGGGTTTTGGCTGCCAAGGCAGCCAAACGAGAGCAGCATCAGGGCCAGCAGGGTGCGTAACATCAACCTCAGTCGGCTCCTTCCAGCAGTTCCAAGGTGATCTCCTCATAGGCCAGTACCCGGCCACCCCAGGCTTCGGCGAAAGCCTGCGCCGCTTCCTTGGTTGAAAATGGTGCAACCGCCGGCCCCATCACTCCCTTCTTGCTGGTGCCATAAACATACCAAGCAGTGGTAGCATCGATAAAGGCGTTGTCATCCGGCTGTTCCCAGTCGGTAGTACCCATGTCATGGACAAACATAGCCTTGATTCTGCGCTGGTTTTCCGGTTGCAACGCAAAGCTGAACATGTCACGGCTGGAGCAGAACTTGGGCACAGCATCACTGTCTTTGAGCATAAGTTGCCCCTTGGGTCCAGGGTATTTGGTGATCATCATGCCGCACATATGGCACTTGTCATGCTGTTCCAGATGCTGGGCGTGAGTTTCCTGATTGTGGCTCTGCGCCGGAGAGCATCCGGACAGCCCCATTAACAGGATGGGAATAGCGATAGCCAAAAGTGTCTTTTTCATCTTTCTCTCCAATCAACAGATTCAACACCTCGCCGGGGCCTTGCAGGGACAACCCATTGGGCGAGGGTTGAAAAAATCATTCGAGTCGGCTGCGGGCGTTGGCAATGGCATATTGCAACGCCTCACGGTCCAACTGCTCATTGCTACTGTCGAGCAGCAGTTGCCAATGGCCTATAGCCTCGGCATATCTTTGGTTAAGGAAGGCATCATTGGCCAGCAACAACCTGGTACCGGGATCGGCGTTATCCAGCGCCAGGGCCTGTTCGACCCAATCCTGGGATTCCGGCAGCCACTGGCGTTGATCTCGGTAATAGGCGGCTTCGGCCAACTGCCCCAGTAAGGCGGCACTCTTGCCCTGAAGTTGCAACTGCTGCTTCAAGGTAGCTACCGCATCCAGATACATGCCGCCGCGCACATAGGCCTGCGCCAGCTGTTGCATCAGGCTGGTGTCTTGTGGCGCCTCGGCACTGGCGCGCCGAAGCCGGACAATTTCGGCAGCCAACAGATAATCTATGCTGTCGTCGGCCTCGGCCAACTGCCAATCGTTATAACGGCCGGTATAGGAGTAAGTCCCAAGACTCAAACCTATGATCAGCAGCGGCAACAGACTCCAGTGCCATAGAGCCGGTACGCCCCTGTCTCCGCGGCAGGTTTGCCACTGATAAAGGGCAAACAGGCTCATAAATGCCAGACTCAGCAGGGCCAGTCCCAACCAAAGCGGGTTAGCCATAACGCCTCCTGTCAACCGTGGCCAGGCATTGGATACTTGCTGTCTTTACCCGGCTGCTCGACCTTGACCAGCTCGACTTCAAACACCAGAGTGGCCTGCGGCGGGATCACCCCGGGAGCCTGCTCGCCATAGGCCAGCTTGGCAGGGATCACAAAACGGAACTTGGAGCCTTCGGGCATGAGTCTCAGGCCCTCTTCCCAGCCGGGGATCACTGTCATCAGCGCAAAACGACCGGCGGCCTTGTTGGTACTGCTGTCCTCAAATACTGTGCCGTCGATAAGCTTGCCGACATAGTTGACCGTCACCACATCTTCAGGATTAGGCTTCTTGCCCTTACCCATGCTCAGCACTTCGTACTGCAAGCCACTGTCGGTGACCTTAACGCCGGACTTTTTCTTGTTCTCGGCCAGGAAAGCTTCGCCGGCCTTGAGGTTATCCTCAGCCAGTTTATCGAAGCGGGCCTCTCTTTCTTCATTGAGTACGATGGCGCGTTGATTCAGTAGATCCAGGATCTGTTCATCTGTCAGTTGCTGCTTGTCTTTAAGCGCATCGGTAAAGCCGGTAACCAGCAGCTCCATATTGACTTCGGCGCCCAGCTCCAACTGTTGATAAACCTGGCCCGATATATAGTTGCCTACAGAGGCACCCAGAGCGTAGGAGGTCTTGTCTGTCTCCGTCTTCAAGTCTGCCGCCAGTGCGGGCAGGCTCAGACAAAGAGAGAGGGAAATAGTAGTAGCAAGTTTTTGTAATTTCATGGTTTTCATCCTGCAATTTCTAAATTTAATGCCCAAATAATCTATTCTCAAGGACGCTCAATCGGTCGTCCCGAGATGCGCCAGCCATAGATACCATCCGGCATCTGTCTGACATCGGTATAACCCAGTTTCATCACCTCTCTGGCGGCCACGTTGCTGGCAGTACAGAGGCGGTTGGCACAGTAAAACACCATGGTGGTGTCCTTGTTTTCCGGCAACAAGGTCTTCCAGTTATTGACGTTGAAGTAGATGGCACCGGGAATGAAGCCATCACCCCATATCTCCAGGGTGTTGACGTCATAGAAGATCACCCCGGGCTGGCTGAGCAGCATCTCGGCCTCACGCATGGAGATCTGGTTGAGTATCTCTTCGTGGTAGGGAGCCGGAACCAGATCTCCGCCACCGCCTGCCAGCACCGCCGGTGCCGCAACCATAAATGCCAGCGGCAGCAGGGACTGTTTCAGCGCCTGTTTCAATGAGAGTCGAACTCGCATCTTTATCCTCCATTAAAGGCTCCGGACGAGCGCCCGGAGCCTGAGTTGCCAAATTACAGCGAGGCTGTCTTGGTGCCTTTGCCGTCAGCAATGGCTTCAGCCTGAGTCACATAAGTGACCGCTGCATCCATACGCTTGCGGGCATAACGGGGGGCGTGAACACCCCAGGAACCGTCTTTACGAATAAACTCGACTATGTCGCGAGCCTTGTCGGTCAACAGCAGTACCTGAGTCTTGTCTTCGATAGACAGTTTGTTCTTGGCGACCTTGCGATCGACACGCTTGAGCGCATCTTCCACTTTCGCCAGGCTGTCTTTGACAGGTGTCTGCCACTTCATGACCTTGCCGTAGATCTCTTTCTGATCCTTGAAGTGCAGGCCCTTGCTCAGCTCGGACTGGAACTGGCTGTGACAACCCTTACGCTCAACCACGTCGTGGTCAGAGATAGAGGTACGGGCACAGGTCCACATCAGGTCAAGATAGCCATGGCCATTCTCATCCTGAGCCACAGTCCAGCCTTTGGTGGTGGACTTACGAGGTTGACCTTCAGGAGGATTCAGAGTCTTGCGATCGGGGCTGACATCAATCTTCCACAGGTGAGACTTACGCACTGCGTCGAAGCCGGCCATATCCGGGTATTGAATCGCGGTGAAGTTTTCACAGCTACCCATGTTCGGCATGTGACAGCTGGTACAGCTGTTCTTGGCGTGAGTGCCGGTGTTGGCAGCCATTTCGGCCTGAACCTGGTGACAGTCAACACAGTCTTTCTTGATTGCTGGCTTGGTGTAACCGGATTTCCAGTCGTTACCTGTTACTTCATGTGGATCGTGACAGGTAGAACAACGCATGCCCTTGTCATAGTGAGAAGACATGAACATCTGTGAACCTTCGGTACCACAAGATGGGCAAGAAGACTTCATCTTGACGTTGAAGGCATATTCCAGCTTTTCCTTGCCTTGCTCGGTTTCGGCCAGTTCGTCAATATAGTTGAAACGCTGGTGACAACGTTCACAGTTGGAAGGCATACCGCCGCCGTTACCACCGTCCAGGTGACCACCCGCGCCGTGACACTCTTCACAAGCGATACCGCGGCTGATGGTGTGTTCCTGCAGTTTCTTGGGATCGCCAAGGGCATCCAGGTATTCCTGCTTGTTCTTGAAGTCAAACTTGAAGCTATGACACACTTCGCAGTAGGAGCTGGCAGGCTGGAACAGGAACTCTTTCTTATACTTGGCACCGTAGGAGGTCATACCCCACTGGTGAGAACCACTGGCGCCGAAGTCTTCCATCTTGGTTGGGAAGTCAGGAATAACCTTCTGAATCTTCTTGGCCATTTCCGGGGTCAACCATTCGGCCCAACCACGGGAGAATTGGTTACCACCGGCAACCATGGTACCTGTACCATCTTTCAGCAGACCGCCTTCAATGTGGTAGGAACCACGCACCAGGAAGCTATCGATATAGCCATACTTGGTTCTTGGAGTACCTACAGTGGCGTAAATAGCATCCGGAGTAATGCCGTCCGGCAATATGGAAGCATCAGAACCATACAGCTTTTTCTTCAGATCATTGTCCACTTCCGGATGCTCACCGGGGAAACGTATGGTCTGGGCGTGACGGGAACGCTGCCACTTCTCATACTGCACCGCATGACACTCACCACACTTCTCAGGGCCAACAAACTTATTGGGGAAGTCAAGAATAGACTTGGCAGCCAAACGATATTGCACCGCAGAAGGGCGTCCCACCCGTTTGCTGTACTTCTGGCTGTTACCTTGATCCATGTATTCTTCACCGCGGTCACTGACCTTATACATACCAATGAGGCGGCCTTCTTCCTGATACTTGAACACAGGGTGATTCTGGAACAGGTAATCGAACAGCTCTTTCTCCTGAACGATATAATCCTGCAGTGTTTTGACGCCGTTTACCTTTTCCATGCCGTTGGGATTGGCGATCACTTTTTGTGCCGACTCTCCCATCTGCTTATTGCCGTGACCTGGTTTATCTGCCGCGAGCGCACCAGCCCCGCTGACGGCAGTTAAACAAAACAACATACTGAGTGTTGTCCTTTGTTGCCATCGTCTCATCATATACTCCTGAATTTGTCGTCGGTTATTTCACAAACGAACTTGTTATTGCCGGCTTGACCGGTCACGACTCATTCTTCATATGTGCAAGGACAAAAATCTGCGCCAGAGCACAGCCCGCCCCCGCTTGAGAACTCAAGAAAGCAACAACTTACATTTATCTTTTAAAACAATAACTTTAATCTTCAACCACAGAACTATTCAGTTCTTTTTTTGAGCGTTTCACTTCTCAAAAAACCTCAAAACCCCGGCTGAAAATTGAAAAATGCCGCGCCGGCAAATATAGGCAAATAAAGGCGTGACAGATCACAGAGCCAAAGAAGTAATAACCCTAGTCTCAGTGCCATAGATCCATTCCCGGGGCTTCCCGGCAAAACAAAAGAGAGCGGCCATGTTTTCCATCACCATGTTGCCCGAACTGGGACACTTCCTGCTGATCCTGAGCGGCAGTTGTGCCTTATTTGGCGCCTTGCTTGCGCTGCTCAAATATCGCATTCCTCGGTTCGAATGGCCGCTGCGACCGCTGTTGCTGGGGCAAGCGCTTGGGCTGACCGGCGCCGTACTCATGCTGGCACTGGCGTTTATCCTCAACGACTTCTCTGTGGCTTATGTGGCCAACAACTCCAACTCGGCCCTGCCGCTGTTTTATAAAGTGGCCGCAGTTTGGGGCAGCCATGAAGGGTCTTTGCTGTTTTGGATGACAGTAATGGCACTATGGGCCTGGCTGGGACTACAGAGGCGCTCGCAAGATCACAACTATCTGTTGATGCTGCACGGCAGTTGTTCAGCGATTCTCAGCGGCTTTATCTTCTTTATGTTGCTGTACGCCAACCCCTTTGCCCGTCTACTACCGGAAGTGCCGATAGAGGGACGCGATCTCAGCCCCATGCTGCAGGACATAGGCCTTATCCTGCACCCGCCGCTGCTGTTTCTCGGTTATGCAGGCCTTGGGATCTGTTTTTGTATTGCGCTGGCATTGCTTGTCAGCCAAAAGTTCAGCGCCGCCCGCCTTGGCAGGCTCAAGCGCCATCTGCTGCTGACCTGGGTGTTTCTCACCGCAGGTAATGCCCTGGGCTCCTGGTGGGCCTATAACGAATTGGGGTGGGGCGGATGGTGGTTCTGGGATCCTGTGGAAAATGCCGCCTTTATTCCCTGGCTGGTGACCACAGGCGCGCTACACTGCTTGCTGATCAAAAACCACAACCCCTTGGCCCAGCTCTCGGCCCTGGCGCTGGTGCTGCTGGGCTTCAGTCTGTGTCTGCTGGGTACCTTTATTGTTCGCTCCGGCATTATTCAGTCTGTACATGCGTTTGCTGCCGATCCGGAGCGAGGAGTCATCATACTCCTGTTACTGCTACTTTATGGTGGCGCCGGATTCACCCTATTTGGCCTCAGATGTCGCCATCACTGGCAGCCGGGCAAGCTGGCACCACTTGGCCGGGACGGTCAGCTGTTGCTCGGTAGCCTGATCCTGCTGACCATGGCGCTGACTACCTTGCTGGGCACCCTTTACCCACTTTTCTATCAGGCAATTGGCCTGGGAAGTCTGTCAGTAGGGGCGCCCTACTTTAATACCCTGTTTGTGCCCATGCTGGCGCTGCTGCTCTTGCCCATGGCGATAAGCACCCTGCCGTATATGGCGCCGAGGCGCCTGGGGCTACTGGCGCTGGTCACTGTAATTGCGACCGCACTGGCGCTGTTTTTTAAAGGCAGGCTCGACCCTTGGTTACTGGCAGGCGGTGCGATGAGCCTCTTTCTACTCTGCACTCTGCTGCTTTATCTGTTGCCGCTGGGCCAGATTGCCGGCAAACGCCGCAGTATTCCCATGCTGTTGGCTCACACCGGCCTTCTTATCAGCATCATGGGCGCGACCGGAGTCAGTTGTTTCGAGCAGCACTCTCTGCTGCGTATGGGGCCGGGCCAAGGCAGCATTCTGGGTGACTACACCTTTATCTATGAGCAAACCCGCTTGCTGGACAAACCTGCCTACAGAGGTGAACAGGCCGTGATTCGGGTAGAGCACAATGAGCAACTGCTTACTTACCTTTATCCGGAACGCCAGGAATTCAACTCCAACGGCATGTCACTGTCCCAGGCTGCTATCCACCGTGGGGCCTTTGGTGATCTCTATGTCTCCATGGGCACCCAACTGAGCGATGAAGAATTTTTGGTGCGCCTCAGCATCAAACCATTGGTGAGTTGGATCTGGCTCGGTGGTGCCTTGATGGCCATTGGTGGCCTACTGGCCCTCGGAAACCGACGTCAACGCCGGCCGCAAACCGATTTATTAACCGCCTCAGGGAGACTTCAACATGATTAAGCTAATGCTACTTGGATTATGGCTCAGCTTTGCTTGCGCCGAAGCCCAGGCGACCGACATGGATATAGCCCGTCTCAGCATAGATATTTCCAAAGAACTGCGCTGCCCCATGGCCACCAACCAAAACCTGTTTGAGTCGGAAACCGCCATTGCCAGTGAGCTCAAAGCACAGATCTACTTGATGCTGCAGCAGGGCAAGAGCCGGGAGCAGATCCTCGAATTTATGGTAGAACGCTATGGCGAGCAGATCCGTTATCAACCCTCGCTGAACGCAGGCACAGCACTGCTATGGCTGGGACCTGTCATCTTGTTACTGGTATTGCCCGGCATGCTGCTGTTTTTCGGCCGCAGCAACAATCCATCCCCACACGATCAGGAGAATCCATCTTGAGATCTTATTTGCTTCTATGTCTCGCCCTATTGCTGCCGCTATCGGCCCAAGGGGGCATAATGCAGCACAAGGCTTATCACACAGGGGAACCTGTACCAAACAAGCCTATGATTATGCGTGAATTTGTTGAAATGCAGCACGCCAGAAAGGTGGCCAAGGTGACCTTTGCCGATCTACAGGGTAACCCCAAGACCTTGGCTGAATACCAAGGACGTATGGTGCTGCTGAATCTTTGGGCCAGCTGGTGTCCACCCTGTCTGCGTGAGATGCCGGCGCTGGCCAAGCTACGCAGCAAACTGCAGGGCAGCAGTATCCAAATAGTGCCGCTGTCGATAGATGAAGATCCGGCTGCTGTGGCACCTTTTCTGGCCAAGCATGAACTCAAGTTGGATGACAGCTGGATAGACAGCAAAAAAGAGATAGAGAAGATCATGCCGGCCAATGTGGTTCCGGCGACTTATGTTTTTGATCCCAATGGGAACTTAGTCGGCTTTATCCGCGGCTATCTGGACTGGGACGACCCGGATATCGCCGACTATCTGTTGCGCTTTGCCGCCAAGTATCAAACGCTGGCCCAAAGCAAAGCGAAACAGTAAATAGTGCAACCGTCCCGGAGCATCTCCCCAAGTCACTCCGGGCAACTCTTTGGCAAAGAACCATGTGACTTCTCCGCCCACACTTTTTGCCCGCTTTCCCGTCACGCACGCCTCTTTTGTCGGGAAAGCCTTTTTCTCAGAAACGATCGAAACTCACCTCTACCGGAACCCCCTCAATCGCCAAAGGCAGATTCTGATGCAAAGCAAGCGTAATCTTGAGTGCCGGTTTGTCCCCGTCAAAAGGACCGGACAGCTGCTTGGGCACCTTGCCCACTAACTGGGTCGGCTCTTTGATTTCGGCGCGGATTAGGGTGCCATTGGGCAATTTGACACTGGCCTGCTGCCCCTGAGCAACATAGTCAAGATACTCAGGCGCCAGATAACATACCACCACAGGCTGTGCCCGCCCCGATAACCAAAGCATAGGCTGCTGCTCGGCTATGGCTTCCCCCCGCTGCACCAAAACATCGGCTACCCGGCCGGCAAACGGCGCCTGCAAGGTCAATTGCTGACGTTTGGCTTGCAGCTCCGCCAGCTTTAACAACAGGCTGTTGCGGCTCTGGGCTATTACACCAGCCTCCCGTTCTTGTTGTTGCAACTGCCTTTGCTGCAACAACTCAGCCCGGGCCTGTTCCAGCGCCATTCTGGCACTGGTATGGGCTTGCATCACTGCCGCCATATCTGCAGTGGGAACCACCCCTTGCTTACGGAATGACTCAAACTGCGACAGTAGTTCATCCTGACGCTTTACTCCCTGTTCAGCCACCAATATCCGCTGTTCAAGTTGCCCCAAAATAGCCTGATCCTGTGCCTGCGATGGCGGTGTCAGCTCGGCCAACTGGCGCTGTAACTCGTCAATGCTGGCGTCCAGACCGGCATCGGCTATGCGCCCGAGCGCCTGACCCGGCTCCACCTGAGAACCAGGCCGCACTGAAAGCTCCAATAATCTGCCCTTCTGCATAGCCCGCATCTCCAGCGGCTCATAGCCTCGATATTTCCACAGCATGCTAACCATTGCCCGAGCCACATCGGCTGCGCTTTTCGCTGGCACTTTGCGTATCAGGTACAGCTTACTTTTTCGCTCAACCAGGCTGACAATCGCGCCCGTACCTTGCTTGCCCAGAACCGTGTCAGCTTCCCAGTCTCCGCACCGCTTTTTTCTTGTTCACGATAGCGGGACGATGCTCTATGCCAACGCGATTCGGGATAATCACACGCTTCGCGCGGTTACCTTTACGGTATCTTCGGTGACTCTGGCGTAGCTGTTTGTACAACTTGCCGCCGCATAATTTATCACGCTGGACATAGCCATAAATACACTCGTGACTGACGTTATATCCGATGATTTTACCGACACCAGCTATTTGTTCCGGACTCCACTTCTCATTGAGACCGAACTCAACAAAGGTGATGGTCAGTCCAGGCACTCTAGACTTCGCGGACTGACTACGGCGTTTTAATGCCTTCGCCTGAGCGACTTCCGGCAAGTAATGGTTATCCCGAATTCGATTGCGATTTACTTCCCGGCTGATTGTGCTGTGACTTACTTTCAGACGTTTTCCCATCTCCCAATAACTGAAACCCTCGCGTAAATTGGCCTCAATCTGGTATCGTTGTCCCTCGATCAACTGCTTGTAATTCATGGTAACTACTCATGTTTGTTTGGCGACGACAGAGTATCACCAACAGGCAGTTGATCTCTCCTAACCGTTTAACCATGAGTGGTGCACTTATTATTTGAATTCTGGTTACCCCAAAAACTCAACATTAATCGTTGCATTACTGAGAATAAGCTTTTCCGTTCGTGATAGAACCCACAAGCTTGTTGTATTATTGCTTACAAACCCATCACCTAAAACAGCCTGATAAAAAACCTTATCCCTTAAAACTATGATGTCATCATCTTGATAAAGTAAATCAAAGGATAAAATATCGCACCTTATTTTAAACCGCTCAAATACACTTTTATGGCTTTCACCTATATATAACTTTAAAGGCGAAGAATCTGACCATAAATTTTGCATAGACATGTAATCTGAGTTACCTATGAAATCGTAGTACTTATCAATAAAATCGCGAGCAATCATACCACCCCCTTAAAAGGTGCGAATCAAATATAGATATCGCACCTTAAATCACATGAAAATCAATACATTACTCGTTATACATTATATTTATCGCATACCTTTACTACAAAAATAGAGAGACTAGCCAAACATAGAGATAAAATGATAACTTCATTAAAACTTAAATAAGAAGCTGCCACACCAATTATTGTGGTCATTACGATTAATATAAGCCAAGTACGGTTTTTTTTCATAGTCCCGCCTTATTAACTATCTCATCATCTGGAGATATAACTGTGAACCTAGATATGCAATGCCACCAGAAATGCCACCCGCAAGAGCACCTGGCCCAGCCCCAATACCAGCTCCCGCTACAGAGCCAAACAGTCCACCAGCCAATGCTCCCCCAACAATTGCTGCACCAAGTTCGGCTCTGGAGTAACCACCAATTACCTGCTCAATTTCAGTCATAGTTAATTCTTGCATAATGCATTCCTTACATTAAACTTCTCAGTTGTGTTTGCTTGATGAACTCATCAAGCAACCTTTCAAAGGCACGGTCGGCCTCAAAACCTTGACCGTGCCTTTGACTTAAGCAGCTTTTCCCGTGAAGTAAATCCAAACTGCCTAAGTACCAAGCTACGCTCCTTGCTGCTGTAAAGATTCAGGGGTATGAAGTTGCCCATATGCATCACCAATACCCTATCTGCCTGTTTAATAGTTTCAGGACGATGTGCAACAATGACTCTGGTCATGGCAAGTTGCTTTATCTGCTCCCCTATACGTATTTCATTCATCACATCCAAATGACTGGTGGCCTCATCCATAAACAACAACTTAGGACTTTTATAAAGGGCTCTGGCAAGCAATAGTCGCTGAACCTGACCACCAGAAAACCAAATCTCTGGTACGGGAATGCATCAAATCTGAGTCTCGC
>NZ_JWGX01000069.1:0-18643 GCF_000813075.1 Shewanella sp. ECSMB14102 | reverse complement strand
CTTTCAGTGAGATCGTCAAGCGATCTGTCTTAACTGATCGGCATTAGGCTGATGCCGGTTTTTTTATGATGATACCTGATTACTTGGACATGAATCCAATAGCGTTCTTGTAATCTTCATCAGTACAATCTGTACACATGCCACCAGGAGGCATAGCGTTCAAACCAGACTTAACGCTGTTAAGCAGGGTGTCGATACCTTTGGCCAGGCGAGGCTCCCAAGCAGCAGCATCGTGTGCTTTAGGTGCACCGGCAACACCCATGCTATGGCAGACTTGGCAGGCTTTATTGTAAACGGCCTCACCTTCTTGGGCTGACACGTTCGCAGACATAGTCAATGCAGCTACTGCGGTCATTGCTAACAGTTTTTTCATGTTCAATGTTCCTAATGCAAATACTTACAAAGCTCAACGCTGCCCTTGGTTTAAGCAGGCAGACTCATTTTAGCTCGCTAAGAGTACAACAAACTTCAATAAATCTCACCTTTTTGTGATTAAAATCGCAGCTTGTTCCGTAAAAAAGGACAAAGGTCGCGAATTCATTAATATATTAGTAACAGATAAAAAAGTTCCAAAAAATTCACTTTTATTGGAAGCACATCAAATTGCTGAAACTTAGTGCAAACCAGTGGTAAACCCCAGCCAGAGCATGTGTTAGTATCTCTTGTGTTTCCTTATCGCTTGTTATAGAGGGCTCAGTGGCAGAACCAAAACCTACATCACTGCTGTCGGCAAGCAGCCTCACTTGTATTCGAGAAGAGCGAATACTATTCGATGAACTCAGCTTCGATATCCATCCTGGCGATATTGTCCAGATTGAAGGTCCCAACGGTGCCGGTAAAACCAGCCTACTGCGGATCCTCGCTGGCCTGTCACGCCCATACGGAGGGGAAGTCCTGTTCCAGGGAGAAGCTATTACTCGTTGCCGCGATGAGTTCAATGAAAACCTGCTTTATCTGGGCCATCTCGCGGGCGTGAAAAGCGAATTAACCGCCGAGGAAAACCTTAACTTCAATTTAAGAATCAGTGGGTATGATGACTTTGATGCTCGGAAAATCCTTGCCAAAGTCAACCTGACCGGTTTTGAAGAAGCGCTTGCAGGCCACCTGTCTGCGGGCCAACACAGACGAACCGCACTCGCCAGGCTCTGGCATACCGCCTGTAAAATCTGGATTCTGGATGAGCCCTTTACCGCGATCGATAAGAAAGGGGTCGCTGAATTGGAACAACTCTATATTCGCCATGCCGACGCCGGTGGCTGTGTCATTCTGACGACCCACCAGGATATGGGCATCATTACAGATGAAAGGTTGCGGAAAATCCGCTTGGATTATCGCTTCGTATAAGGCTTAGCAGAGATGAACAGAGGCATTAGTTTTACCAAGGCATTTTTCACCCTGCTGAAACGGGATCTACAGATTGCCGTGCGTCATCGTGGTGATATTTTTAACCCACTGCTGTTTTTTATCATAGTGGTTACCCTGTTTCCGCTGGGTATAGGTCCTGAGCCGCAGGTGTTGACCCGGATTGCTCCCGGGATTATCTGGGTTGCGGCCTTGCTAGCAGCCATGTTGTCACTGGAACGTTTGTTCAAGGCAGACTTCAGTGACGGAAGTCTGGAGCAGATGTTGCTTAGCCCGCAGCCACTGGCGCTGTTGGTACTGGCCAAAGTGTTTGCTCACTGGTTACTGACTGGCGTACCTTTAATTATAATCGCACCGCTGTTGGCTGTGCTGCTGCATCTGGACGACAACAGTTATGGTGCTCTGATAGCCACCTTGATGCTGGGGACACCTGTGTTGAGTCTGCTTGGCGCCATAGGTGTAGCCCTGACAGTGGGCTTACGCAAAGGCGGCGTGCTGTTGAGTTTGTTGATCCTGCCACTGTATATACCAGTGTTGATCTTTGCGACCGGCGCGATCGACTTTGCAGCATCCAAACAACCCTATGATGGTCAGCTAGCGATTTTAGGCGCTATGCTGGTCGGTTCTTTAGTCTTGGCACCTTTTGCTATTGGTGCCTCATTGCGAGTGAGTACTAACTGAAATGTGGAAATGGTTACATCCCTACGCCGACCCTCAAAGGGCGTATCAACTGTCAGGAAAACTACTGCCTTGGTTTGCACTGCTTGCCCTGGCACTTATCGCAACCGGAACCGTGTGGGGCTTGGCATTTGCTCCCACTGATTACCAACAGGGTGACAGCTACCGTATTATCTTTATCCACGTACCGGCTGCATCCATGTCAATGGCTGCTTACATGGGCATGGCAACCGCGGCCTTCATTGGCCTGGTGTGGCAGATTAAGCTGGCCGATTGGGCAGCCGCCTCTATCGCACCAATTGGTGCTGTAGTGACCTTTATCGCTCTGTTTACTGGTGCCACTTGGGGTAAACCCATGTGGGGCACTTGGTGGGTTTGGGATGCACGCCTGACCTCTGAACTTGTGCTGTTGTTCCTATATTTAGGGGTTATCTCCCTCTATGCCTCATTCGAAGATAAGGTGCTGGCAGCCAGAGCCGCCGGCATTCTGGCCATAGTAGGGGTGATCAATATCCCTATCATTAAGTATTCGGTTGAATGGTGGAACTCACTACACCAGCCATCCACTATCCGAATCACCGAAAAGTCGACCATGTCCACCGACATGCTCTACCCTTTATTGATCAACATATTTGGGTTTGGTCTGATGATAGGTGCCATCACTCTGGTGCGTTTCCGTGCCGAAATTCTGGCCCGTAACGGAATGCGCCCCTGGGTTAGGGAACTGGCCAAGGCCGAAGGAGTCAAATAATGCAGTTTCAATCTTTAGCAGAGTTTTTCAACATGGGCGGCTATGCCTTCTATGTGTGGTTGGCCTACGGTGTCACTTTCGTGTCCCTTAGCCTGCTTATCCTGGTTAGTTCGATGAAGAAGCGTCGGGTACTGCAGGAAATAGCATCCAAAGTGCAACGTGAGGAACGCCTCGCTCAAAACCGGAGTAACAGATCGTGAACCCAAGACGCAAAAAAAGACTGGTATTGGCAGTGGCCTTGATTGCAGGTGTTGCAGCCGTGGCTTCTTTGCTGTTATATGCCCTCAACTCTAACCTTAACCTCTTCTATACTCCCACCGAGATAGTCAATGGTAAAAAGGACACAGGCATCAAGCCGGAAGTGGGCCAGCGGATCCGCGTGGGGGGCATGGTTACTGTAGGTTCCATGGTACGTGATCCTGAAAGTCTGCATGTTGAATTTGCCGTGCATGATGCCGCCGGCGGTGAAATCATAGTGACTTATGATGACCTGTTGCCGGATCTGTTCCGTGAGGGACAGGGGATTGTAGCCCAGGGTGTACTGGTTGAATCTGGCAAATTGGAAGCCTCTGAAGTGCTGGCAAAGCACGATGAAAACTATATGCCACCTGAAGTTGCTGAAGCCATGGGCCAGACCCATGAAAAGCTTGAGTACAACACGCAACAGGTAGGCGGCGCCAAGTAAACGCCCATAGATAAAAAAGCCTCTTCGGAGGCTTTTTTATTACTTGCAGAGTCAGAAATTTATGCCACGCTAAAATGCTACAAGCTGAATAGAAGGACTTGGCATGCGCGCATTGGTATTTCTGGGTTTACTGCTGTCACTGCCAATCGGTGCTGCCAATCTCTTGCTGATTGAGTCCTATCATGCCGAATATCCCTGGGACCAAAGCTATAAAGCCGGGATAATGTCCATCCTTGGCAATGAACACCAATTTGAGACTTTCGCTCTCGATACCAAGCGACTCCCCAAAGAACAGTTTGAAATCCAGGCCAATAAAGCCTGGCAAAGATACCTGGAACTTAAACCCGATTTGGTCTTTCTCGCCGATGACAATGCCTTGATGCTGCTACACGAACGCTTCAGCCAAACCCAAACCCCGGTAGTTTATTTAGGGATCAATGGCAATCCTCGTGATTATAGGATCAAACATACAGCTAACATTACCGGTGTGTTGGAGCGTCCTCTGTTCAAACGTTCCCTATTGATGGCACAGGCTATGTTACCCACCCCACCACCACATAAATTCTTACTGTTATTTGACTCGGGTTATACCTCGGACACAGCGGTCGCTTCCATCAAAAAGCTCAACCAAAATTTGATGATAGGCAACAACCAAATCGATATTGAACAACATCAAAAGTTCAGTAGTTGGCAGGCTTCTGTGTCAAGCGCCCGAGAGCGAGGCTATGATGCTGTGTTTGTGGCCCTGTATCAAATGCTGCAAGATGATAAGCAACAGATAGTAGATGAGCTACAGGTAGCACGTTGGACCCACGACAACGCCACTGTGCCTCATTTTGGTTTTTGGCATTTCAGTGTCGGCTCTGAAGGCAATATCGGAGGCTATATTCTGGATGGTTACAAGCATGGCTGCATAGCAGGAACCATAGCCAAACAGATCCTGGCGGGCATAAGACCGGCAACTATATTCCCAAAGATGGATACCAGCGGTGCTTATCTGTTCAGTGAAAGTGGTTTAACAAAATGGCAACTGAAACTACCGGAAAGGGTCAAACAGCAGGCTGAACTCGTAGATTGACCTTAGGCGACGAACAAAATAAAAAGCCCCGCTAACAAGCGGGGCTTTTTCAGAACTTACCTGAGATTACTCAGCAGCAGCTTCAACTTCTACAGCTTCAGCGGCTTCTGGGCGACCAACCAGCTCGATGTAAGCCATAGGGGCTTTATCACCGGCACGCAGACCGCACTTCAGGATACGGGTGTAACCACCAGGACGTTCCTGATAGCGTGGACCCAGTTCGTTAAACAGTTTACCTACGACTTCTTGGTCGCGAGTACGAGCAAACGCCAGACGACGGTTTGCTACGCTGTCACTTTTAGCAAGTGTTATCAGAGGCTCAACTACGCGACGCAGTTCTTTGGCCTTCACTACGGTTGTCTTGATGATTTCATGACGAACCAGTGAACTTGCCATGTTACGGAACATGGCTTGGCGGTGACTGCTGTTGCGGTTAAGTTGACGACCACTCTTACGATGGCGCATGACCTAATCCTTATAACCTAAATCTGTACAAAACCTGGGACTTACAGGTCGTCTGCCAAACTAGCCGGTGGCCAGTTTTCCAGACGCATACCTAGCGACAGTCCGCGAGATGCCAACACATCCTTGATCTCGGTAAGAGATTTCTTACCCAGGTTAGGCGTTTTGAGCAGCTCAACTTCAGTGCGTTGTACCAGATCTCCGATGTAATGAATCGCTTCGGCTTTCAAACAGTTAGCCGAACGTACAGTTAGCTCTAAATCGTCGACAGGACGCAACAGAATCGGATCGAACTCCGGTTTCTCTTCTTTCTGCTCTGGCTCAGTCACATCACGTAGTTCAACGAAGGCATCCAGCTGTTCAGCCAAGATGGTCGCAGAACGACGGATAGCTTCTTCAGGATCGATAGTACCATTAGTGGTCATATCGATGATCAGCTTGTCCAAGTCAGTACGCTGTTCCACACGAGCCGCCTCAACATTATAAGCAATGCGAGCAACTGGCGAGAATGAAGCATCGACCAGCAGACGACCGATTGGGCGATCATCGTCTTCGGTTTGTGCACGGGCAGAAGCCGGTACATAACCACGACCACGCTCAACGCGGATACGCATACTGATGTCATTGTTACCGGTCAAGTGACAGATAACATGATCCGGGTTCACGATTGTGACATCGCCGTCGTGGGTGATGTCGGCTGCGGTAACAGGGCCTGCGCCGGACTTGCTCAGAGTGAGCATAGCCTCGTCTTTACCCTCGATCATAACTGCCAGCCCTTTCAGGTTCAGCAATATTTCAAGGATATCTTCTTGTACGCCTTCCTTACTGCTGTATTCATGCAGTACGCCGTCGATCTCGACTTCGGTAACCGCGCAGCCGGGCATAGACGACAATAGGATGCGACGCAACGCGTTACCCAAAGTATGACCAAAACCACGCTCGAGTGGCTCCAGAGTCACCTTGGCACGAGTTGGGTTAACCTGCTCGATATCAACGAGACGCGGTTTAAGAAATTCTGTAACAGAACCCTGCATTGTGTCCTCTCTTGTTTGTTAGCCTTACTTAGAGTAAAGCTCGACGATCAGCTGTTCGTTAATTTCCGCAGACAAATCGCTACGTTCTGGCAGACGCTTGAAAGCACCTTCCATTTTTGCGCTGTCGACTTCAACCCATGTAGGCTTCTCGCGTTGAGCAGCCACTTCCAGAGCAGCCTTGATACGGGCTTGCTTCTGTGACTTCTCGCGAATGCTTACAACATCATTCGCAGACACTTTGAATGACGGAATGTTAACAACACGACCGTTGACCATAATTGACTTATGGCTAACCAGCTGACGTGCTTCTGCACGAGTCGCACCGAAGCCCATACGATAAACTACGTTATCCAGACGGGTTTCCAAAAGTTGCAGCAGGTTTTCACCTGTGTTGCCTTTCAGACGTGCAGCCTCTTTGTAGTAGTTACGGAACTGCTTTTCCAGTACACCGTAAATACGACGAACTTTTTGTTTCTCGCGTAACTGCAAGCCGTAATCAGACAAACGTGGCTTACGAGCGCCATGCTGTCCAGGTGCAGCTTCCAGCTTACACTTCGAATCGATTGCTCTCACACCGCTTTTCAGGAAAAGGTCAGTACCTTCCCGGCGGCTGAGCTTGAGCTTGGGACCCAAGTATCTTGCCATGATCTTTCTCCAACTATCCTAACGAAACTGCCAATTACACGCGGCGTTTTTTAGGAGGACGACAACCGTTATGAGGGATCGGCGTCACATCAGTGATGTTGGTAATTTTGTAACCAACAGCGTTCAGCGCACGAATGGCTGACTCACGACCTGGACCTGGACCCTTCACGAAAACTTCAAGGTTTTTAACACCATAATCCTGAGCGGCAGTACCTGCGCGCTCAGCTGCCACCTGCGCAGCAAATGGAGTAGATTTACGTGAACCACGGAAACCTGAACCACCTGCAGTCGCCCATGACAGAGCGTTACCTTGACGATCTGTGATAGTAACAATTGTATTGTTGAAAGACGCATGGATATGAGCCATGCCATCAGCAACCTGTTTACGTACGCGCTTACGCGGAGAACGTGACGGAACTTTAGCCATTGTCTACCTTCCCGTTACTTCTTGATTGGTTTACGTGGACCTTTGCGAGTACGCGCATTGGTCTTAGTACGTTGCCCACGGAGAGGCAGGCTACGGCGATGGCGGAGGCCACGATAACAACCAAGGTCCATAAGACGCTTGATGTTCATTGAAACCTCGCGGCGTAAGTCACCTTCTACTGAGTATTTGGCAACTTCTTCGCGTAGAGTATCGATTTGAGCTTCGCTCAATTCCTTGATCTTAGCGTCTTCGGCGATGGAAGTAGCCGCGCAGATAGCTTTAGCGCGAGTACGACCGATACCGTAGATAGCAGTCAGTGCAATGACTGTGTGCTTTTGATCAGGAATGTTAATGCCAGCGATACGGGCCACTATGCACTCCTTAAGTTAAAGGCCATCTGTGAAAAGCCCGAAAGGATACTCGACAGATGACTAGTTTGCAAACAATATTTTTGGCCAGCCCAGTTAAGAGCTGGCCAAGATTTTTTAGCCTTGACGCTGTTTGTGTTTTGGTTCAACACAGATAACGCGTACAACGCCACTACGCTTGACGATCTTGCAGTTACGGCAGATCTTCTTCACGGAAGCTCGAACTTTCATTTCATCACTCCGTAAAGCTATCTTATCGACCAAAGCGATCGAGATTCGCTTTGTTCACCAGATTAGCTTTCTTCATCACAGACTCATATTGATGAGACATCATATGGGTCTGAACCTGAGCCATGAAGTCCATGATCACAACTACCATAATCAGTAGTGAAGTACCGCCAAAATAGAACTGTACTTTCCATGCGATTAACATGAACTCCGGAATTAAACAGATAAAGGTAATATACAACGCGCCTGCCAGAGTCAAACGGGTCATCACTTTATCAATGTAACGCGAAGTCTGTTCGCCGGGACGGATCCCGGGAATGAACGCACCACTCTTCTTCAGGTTATCTGCTGTCTCACGAGGGTTAAACACCAACGCAGTATAGAAGAAACAGAAGAAAATAATTGCTGCTGCATACAACAGAGAGTACAGCGGCTGTCCAGGAGAAACTGCGAGGGAAACCTCAGTCAGCCATTCCATAGACGGATTCTGACCAAACCACTGAGCCAGTGTGCCTGGGAACAGAATAATGCTGGACGCAAAGATTGGCGGAATTACGCCGGCCATATTAACCTTCAGCGGCAAGTGAGTCGACTGCGCTGCAAACACCTTACGGCCCTGCTGACGCTTGGCATAGTTAACGACGATACGACGCTGACCACGCTCCACAAATACCACGAAATAGGTTACGGCAAACACGATCACCGCAATCAACAACAATACTAATACGTTCAAGTCGCCTTGACGCGCTTGCTCGGCCGTTTGACCGATAGCAGAAGGCAGACCGGCTACGATACCTGCGAAAATCAGGATCGAGATACCGTTACCTATACCGCGCTCGGTAATTTGCTCGCCAAGCCACATCAGGAACATGGTTCCTGTGACTAAACTGACGACTGCAACAAAATAGAATCCGAAACCGGGATCGACCACCAGGCCGGTCACCAAATTTGGCAACCCTGTTGCAATACCGATCGACTGGAATGTACCCAGCACCAGCGTACCCCATCTTGTGTACTGACTGATTTTTTTACGTCCTGACTCACCTTCCTTTTTCAGTTCAGCGAGTGCAGGATGCACAACAGTCAGCAACTGCATGATGATCGAAGCCGAAATGTACGGCATGATCCCCAATGCAAAAATAGAGGCGCGCTCAAGGGCGCCACCCGAGAACATGTTAAACATGCCCAGGATGGTTCCCTTTTGCTGAGCAAACAGCTCTGCCAATACAGCAGCGTCAATACCAGGAATTGGCACAAATGAACCGGCACGAAACACGATAATTGCGCCAATCACGAACAGGAGGCGAGCTTTCAATTCGGAAAGTCCACCTTTCGCGCTTTTTAAATCAAGTCCTGGTTTTGCCATCGACGTATTATTCCTCGATCTTACCGCCGGCAGCTTCGATAGCTGCACGTGCACCTTTGGTTACCTTCAGACCTTTTACGGTCACTGGGCGCTCAATGGTACCTGAAAGAACGATTTTCGCAAACTGGATGTTGCGAGTTATTACGTTCGCATCTTTCAGTGCGTTCAGGTCGATAACGTCACCATTAACTTTTGCCAGTTCGCTCAAGCGAACTTCAGCAGTTACCATAGCGATACGCGAGGTAAAGCCAAACTTAGGCAGACGGATCTTAAGTGGCATTTGACCACCCTCGAAGCCAGGACGTACACCGCCACCGCTACGAGATTTTTGACCCTTGTGACCGCGACCAGCGGTCTTACCCAAGCCAGAACCAATACCACGGCCTACACGCTTAGGTGCAGACTTAGCGCCTGCAGCTGGAGATAAAGTATTCAGACGCATTGATTAGTCCTCCACCTTTACCATGTAGTAGACCTTATTGATCATACCGCGAACAGCAGGAGTATCTTCCAGCTCTACGGTGTGACCAATACGACGCAGACCAAGACCAGTCAGAGTGGCCTTGTGCTTAGGCAGACGCCCGATAGCACTTTTGGTCTGGGTTACTTTGATAGTTTTAGTAGCCATGGTGCATTACCCCCGAATTTCGTCAACATTCAGGCCACGCTTGGCTGCTATCTGCGCTGGTGACTTCATATGTACCAGTGCGTCAACAGTTGCACGAACGATGTTGATCGGGTTAGTAGAACCGTATGCTTTCGACAGTACGTTGTGAACGCCTGCTACTTCCAATACGGCACGCATTGCGCCACCGGCGATAATACCGGTACCCTCTGAAGCAGGTTGCATGTAAACACGTGAACCAGAGTGACGACCCTTCACCGGATGGTGCAGAGTGCCTTCGTTCAGGTTTACAGTAACCATGTTGCGACGGGCTTTTTCCATTGCTTTTTGAATAGCAGCTGGAACTTCACGCGCTTTACCATAGCCGTAGCCGATCTTACCGTTACCATCACCCACTACAGTCAGAGCGGTGAAGCTAAAGATACGACCACCTTTAACTACTTTAGAAACACGATTAACTGCAATCAGCTTTTCTTGCAGATCGTCTTTTTGCTGAGCTTCTAATTTAGCCATTGTTTTACCCCTTAGAACTGGAGGCCAGCTTCACGAGCGGCTTCTGCCAGAGCAGCAACACGACCGTGATACTTGAACCCAGAACGATCGAAAGCAACAACAGTTACGCCTTTTTCGATCGCGCGCTCAGCAATAGCTTTACCTACTGCCTTGGCCGCATCTACGTTACCGGTGTACTTCAGTTGTTCCTTTACTGCTTTCTCAGCAGTAGAGGCAACAGCCAGCACCTGAGCTTCAGGGTTGATTACCTGAGCGTAAATGTGACGCGGTGTACGATGTACAACCAGACGGTTGACGCCCAGCTCTTGGATCTTCTTGCGAGCGCGAGTGGCGCGGCGCAAGCGAGATGTTTTCTTATCCATATCGCGTTACCTACTTCTTCTTAGCCTCTTTACGGCGTACTTGTTCGTCATCATAGCGAACACCCTTGCCCTTATAAGGCTCTGGTGGACGATAGCCACGAATTTCAGCCGCAACCTGACCAACCAGCTCTTTATCGATACTTTTCAGTACGATGTCTGTTTGGCTTGGGCATTCAGCTGTAACGCCTTCTGGCAATTGATGAACCAGAGGGTGAGAGAAACCCAAGGTCAGGTCCAGAGCGCTGCCGCTAACTTTGGCACGGTAACCCACACCAACCAGCTTCAGCTTCTTTTCGAAACCCTGAGAAACACCAACAACCATGTTGTTGATCAGTGCGCGAGCAGTACCTGCCTGTGCCCAAGCGTTAACAACGCCTTCAACAGGAGAGAACTTGATTTCTGCACCTTCAACAACAACGTTAACTGCGCTGTTGATTACTCGAGTCAGACTACCTTTACCGCCTTTAACGGTAATAGTTTGGTCGTTTAAAGTCACCTCTACGCCGGCTGGAATAGATACTGGTGCTTTTGCTACACGAGACATTCCTAGCTCCTTACGCTACGTAGCAGATAACCTCACCACCCATGCCTGCAAGGCGGGCGGCACGATCAGTCATCAGGCCTTTAGAAGTGGACACAATTGCGACACCCAGTCCGCCCATAACCTTTGGCAGCTCGTCTTTACCTTTGTAAATACGAAGACCAGGACGGCTTACGCGCTGGATAGTCTCAACAACAGGTTGGCCCTGGAAATACTTCAGAGTGATTTCCAGTTCAGGCTTAGCGCCTTCTTCTGCTACGGCGTAGTCAGTGATGTAACCTTCATCTTTCAGCAGCTTTGCGATAGCAACTTTCAGTTTGGCAGAAGGCATCTTCACAGATACTTTGTTAGCAGCTTGGCCGTTACGAATACGGGTCAACATATCCGCAATAGGATCTTGCATGCTCATATTAGCTTACTCCGTGACAAGTGCTTACCAGCTGGCCTTACGCAGACCAGGAACTTCACCACGCATGGTTGCTTCACGCAGCTTAATACGGCTCAGGCCGAATTTGCGCAGGAAACCATGAGGGCGGCCAGTTTGATTACAGCGATTGCGTTGACGCGATGCGCTTGAATCACGTGGTAGAGCTTGCAGCTTAAGAACCGCATCCCAACGAGCTTCGTCAGAAGACTCTGGGCTGCTGATGATAACCTTAAGAGCTGCACGCTTTTCAGCATACTTGGCCACGAGCTTTGCACGTTTTGCTTCACGTGCCTTCATTGACAATTTTGCCATTTCGCTACCCCTTATTTCTTGAATGGGAAGTTGAAAGCATCAAGCAAAGCGCGACCTTCTTCGTCAGTATTCGCAGAGGTAGTGATAACAATATCCATACCACGAATCTTATCGACTTTATCGTAGTCGATTTCTGGGAAGATGATCTGCTCGCGCACGCCCATCGCGTAGTTACCACGGCCGTCGAACGACTTAGCGCTCAGACCACGGAAGTCACGGATACGAGGGATTGCGATGTCAACCAAACGCTCAAAGAATTCCCACATGCGCTCACCGCGCAGGGTTACTTTACAGCCAATAGGGTAGCCTTCACGGATTTTAAAACCAGCAACTGACTTACGAGCTACAGTCACAACTGGTTTTTGGCCAGCAATAGCAGTCATATCACGGACAGCATTTTCCATGATTTTCTTGTCAGCTACGGCTTCGCCAACACCCATATTCAGGGTGATTTTCTCAATCCGAGGGACTTGCATGACACTGGTATAACCGAACTTTTTAGTTAGTTCAGCAACAACAGTCTCTTTGTATCTATCATGCAGTTTCGCCATCGTTTACTCCAGTTACTTAACGAGTTCACTGTTCGATTTGAAGAAACGGACTTTTTTACCGTCTTCGAATCGGAAACCAACACGATCCGCCTTGCCAGTGACAGGGTTAAAGATCGCAACATTAGATGCTTGAATCGGTGCTTCTTTCTCAACGATACCACCAGTCACACCCAGTTGAGGGTTAGGCTTCTGGTGTTTCTTAACGAGATTGATGCCTTCAACAATTAACTTACCGGTAGTAAGTACACGAGTAACCTTACCGCGCTTACCCTTATCCTTACCGGCCAGTACAATTACTTCGTCTTCACGACGGATTTTTGCTGCCATTTTGAAGCTCCTTACAGTACTTCTGGTGCCAGCGACACAATCTTCATGAATTGCTCAGTACGCAGTTCACGTGTCACAGGTCCAAAGATACGAGTACCAATCGGGGCAAGGTTTGCGTTAAGCAATACCGCTGCATTCCGATCGAAGCGAATGACAGAACCGTCTGGACGACGTACGCCTTTCTTAGTACGGACTACCACCGCGTTATACACATCACCTTTCTTCGCTTTAGCGCGAGGAATGGCTTCTTTAACAGAAACCTTGATGATGTCGCCGATACCGGCATAACGACGATGAGAGCCACCCAAGACCTTAATACACTGAACTCTGCGCGCGCCGCTGTTACATGCGACATCGAGAGTCGATTGCATTTGGATCATTTTAAGTGCTCCGCTATCGTTACTACACAATCCCCACCATGGGGCTAAATAAACACCATTTTTGCCGTTCAAATCGGTCAAAAATGGCGCGCAAGTATAACACCATAAATAGAGGATGGATAGTATTAAAAAACAAACGGCCCCAAAAAGGAGCCGTTTACCAGTTTACCTAATAAAAATTAGGCCTTGCTTACTACTTCAACCAGAGTCCAAGACTTAGTCTTAGACAGAGGGCGACATTCGCGAATAGACACGAAATCACCTTCTTTACACTGGTTTTGTTCGTCATGTGCATGGATCTTAGTAGTACGTTTGATGTACTTACCGTAGATTGGGTGCTTAACTTGACGCTCAACAGCTACAGTGATGGACTTGTCCATCTTGTCGCTGATGACTTTACCCTGCAAAGTACGGATTTTCTCAGACATTATGCACCTGCCTTAGAAGTAATAATGGTCTTAACGCGCGCAATGTTACGGCGCACTTGCTTCAGCTGGTGAGTTTGTGCCAGCTGACCAGTGGCGTGTTGCATACGCAGGTTAAACTGCTCACGCAGCAGACCAAGCAGTTCAGCGTTCAATTCCTCAACGCTCTTTTCTCTCAGTTCGCTCGCTTTCATTACATCACCGTCTTAGTTACGAAGGTAGTCTTGATAGGCAGTTTAGCAGCGGCCAGTGCGAAAGCTTCGCGAGCCAGCTCTTCTGAAACGCCATTCATTTCATAGAGTACCTTGCCTGGTTGAATCTGACATACCCAGTATTCAACGTTACCTTTACCTTTACCCATACGCACTTCAAGAGGCTTAGAGGTAATTGGCTTGTCAGGAAAAACCCGAATCCAGATTTGACCTTGACGCTTAATGTGACGTGTCATGGCACGACGTGCAGATTCGATCTGACGGGCAGTTAAACGGCCGCGGCCAACTGCTTTCAGACCAAATGTACCGAAGCTAACTTCAGTACCGTTCGCCAGACCGCGGTTGCGGCCTTTGAACATTTTGCGAAACTTCATACGTTTAGGTTGCAGCATTGCCGGCTCTCCTATTTACCACGAGGCTTGCGCTTAGGTTGCTGCTTCGGCTCTTCGATCTGAGGCACGATACCGTCCAGGACTTCACCTTTGAAGACCCAAACTTTAATGCCGATCACACCGTATTGAGTGTGACTTTCAGAGGTTGAATAGTCGATGTCAGCACGCAGTGTATGCAGAGGCACACGGCCTTCGCGATACCACTCGGTGCGCGCAATCTCAGCGCCGCCTAAACGGCCACTAACTTCAACTTTGATACCTTTAGCGCCCAGACGCATAGCGTTCTGTACCGCACGCTTCATAGCGCGACGGAACATAACACGACGCTCCAGCTGTTGAGCGATAGAATCAGCTACCAGCTTGGCGTCCAGCTCAGGCTTACGGATCTCAGCGATGTTAATTTGCGCAGGAGTGCCAGTAATTTTGGCAACTTCAGCACGCAGAACCTCAACGTCTTCACCTTTCTTACCGATCACAACACCTGGACGGGCAGTGTGAATAGTAACGCGGATGCTTTTCGCTGGGCGTTCGATAACGATCTTAGATACTGATGCGGCTTTCAGCTTCTCTTCGAGAAACTTACGCACTTCCCAGTCGCCGTGCAGATTAGCAGCGTAGTCTGCTTTATCAGCGTACCAGGTAGAGACCCAAGGCTTAGTGATACCCAGACGGATACCATTAGGATGTACTTTCTGTCCCATTGCTCTCTCCTAGCGATCTGATACAACCACAGTAATGTGGCTGGTACGCTTCATGATACGGTCGGCGCGGCCTTTAGCACGTGGCATGATGCGCTTCATAGTTGGACCTTCATCGACGAAGACTTTTCCAACTTTCAGTTCATCAATGTCAGCACCTTCGTTATGCTCAGCATTGGCAATGGCTGAATCCAGTACTTTTTTGACCAGTACGGCGGCTTTCTTGGGGCTGAAGGTCAGGATCTCGAGGGCCTTGGAAACAGGCAAACCACGGATCTGATCAGCTACCAAACGAGCCTTTTGAGGCGACGTACGGGCAAAACGATGTTTAGCTAAAACTTCCATCTCATTCCTCCCGTATTAACGCTTCTTCGCTTTCTTATCAGCAGCATGGCCGCGATAAGTGCGAGTTGGTGAGAATTCACCAAGTTTGTGGCCGATCATTTCGTCAGTTACGAACACAGGAACGTGCTGACGACCATTATGGACAGCGATGGTCAAACCAATCATGTTTGGAATGATCATTGAGCGACGTGACCAAGTCTTAATAGGCTTTTTGTCACCTGCTTCCACCGCTTTCTCTACCTTCTTCAGCAAGTGCAGGTCAATGAATGGACCTTTCTTGAGAGAACGTGGCATGGCGAATCCTCTTACTATTTATTACGACGACGTACGATGTACTTGTCAGTGCGCTTGTTACTACGGGTCTTGTAACCCTTAGTTGGCACACCCCATGGAGTCACTGGGTGACGACCACCAGAAGAACGGCCTTCACCACCACCATGTGGGTGGTCTACTGGGTTCATTGCAACACCACGAACTGTTGGGCGTACGCCTCTCCAGCGTTTGGCACCGGCTTTACCCAGTTGACGCAGCATGTGCTCGGCGTTACCAACTTCACCCAGAGTCGCGCGGCAATCAACTGGCACTTTGCGCATTTCGCCAGAGCGAAGACGCAGAGTGGCATAAGCGCCATCACGAGCTACAACTTGTACATAAGCACCGGCAGAACGTGCAATCTGAGCACCTTTGCCAGGTTTCATTTCAACAGCGTGAACTACGCTACCCACTGGGATGTTACGCAGCGGCAGGGCGTTACCTGTCTTGATTTCAGCTTCTACGCCAGAAACGATTTTGTCACCAGCCTGCATGCCTTTGGCAGCGAGGATGTAGCGACGTTCACCGTCTGCGTACAGTACCAGCGCGATGTGCGCAGTACGGTTTGGATCGTATTCCAGACGCTCAATCTTCGCTGGGATACCATCTTTATCACGTTTGAAGTCAATCAGACGGTAGTGTTGCTTATGACCACCACCAACGTGACGAACAGTGATACGACCAGTGTTGTTACGGCCGCCACTCTTAGATTTTTTCGCCAACAGGCCAGCAAAAGGTTTACCCTTGTGCAGGTCAGAGTTAACCACTTTAACGACGTGGCGACGACCTGGAGAGGTTGGCTTACACTTAATAACTGCCATGAGTAATCTCCTTACGCTTCAGCGCCGACGAAATCGATGTCAGCACCCTCAGCCAGAGTAACATAGGCTTTTTTCCAATCGCTGCGACGACCAACACGGGCACCGTGACGCTTGGTTTTGCCTTTGTTCACCAGAGTGCGAACTGAATCAACTTCAACTTCAAACAGTTTTTCAACTGCAGCTTTGATCTCAGCTTTAGTGGCGTCGATAGCTACACGGAAAACTACAGTGTTGTTCTTCTCAGCAACCACAGTGCTCTTTTCAGAGATGTGAGGCGCCAGAATAACTTTCAGTAAACGTTCTTCGCGGATCATGCCAGCATCTCCTCGATTTGCTTAACAGCATCAGCAGTTACCAGCACTTTGTCGAACGCGATCAGGCTTACTGGGTCAATACCAGCAACATCACGAACATCAACCTTGTACAGGTTGCGAGCTGCCAAGAACAGATTCTCGTCAACTTCGGAAGTCACAATCAATACGTCTTCCAGACCCATGTCTTTCAGCTTGGCCTTCAGCTCTTTAGTTTTAGGAGCTTCAACAGCAAACTTTTCAACAACGATCAGACGTTCTTGACGTACCAGCTCGGACAGGATGCTCTTCAGAGCGCCGCGGTACATTTTCTTGTTGACTTTCTGGCTGTGATCTTGGGTTTTAGCAGCGAAAGTTACGCCACCGCCACGCCAGATTGGACCCTTGACACCACCCGCACGAGCGCGGCCAGTACCTTTTTGGCGCCATGGCTTCTTGCCAGAGCCAGTCACTTCAGCGCGAGTTTTCTGAGCACGAGTGCCCTGACGCGCGTTTGCAGCGTAAGCTACAACTACCTGATGAACCAGTGCTTCATTAAAGTCACGGCCGAAGGTAGTTTCGGAAACTTCAAGAGCGCTTTGCGCGTCTTTCAATACCAATTCCATTACTATCTCCTCAGACCTTAGGCTTTAACGGCAGGCTTGATGATCAGGTCGCCATTGGTAGCGCCTGGAACAGCACCTTTAACCAGCAGCAGGTTACGCTCAGCATCTACACGTACTACGTCCAGATTTTGAGTGGTAACACGCTCAGCACCCATGTGGCCTGACATTTTTTTGCCTTTGAATACGCGACCTGGCGTCTGGTTCTGACCGATAGAACCGTTAGCACGGTGCGCCAATGAGTTACCGTGAGTCATATCCTGGGTACGGAAGTTCCAGCGCTTAACGCCGCCTTGGAAACCTTTACCTTTTGATTGACCGGTAACATCTACTTTCGCTACGTCAGCGAAGATATCTACGTTCAGCTCAGCACCAACTTCAATGCCTTCGCCTTCACCGTCTGCCAGACGCATTTCCCACAAACCACGGCCGGCGTCAACGCCCGCTTTGGCAAAGTGACCTGCTTCTGGCTTAGTGATGCGGTTGGCTTTTTTGGCACCAGTAGTAACTTGAAGTGCACGGTAGCCGTCGTTTTCCAGAGTTTTCACCTGAGTAACGCGGTTTGCATTTACTTCAATTACAGTAACAGGGATAGACACGCCATCTTCGGTGAAGATGCGGGTCATACCCACTTTACGACCAATAAGACCGATAGCCATCTCTCAAACCTCTTCTAAGGATCTCAATTAACCCAAGCTAATCTGTACGTCGACACCAGCCGCAAGATCCAGACGCATCAGCGCGTCGACTGTCTTCTCAGTTGGCTCTACGATGTCAACCAAACGCTTGTGAGTACGGATTTCGTATTGGTCACGAGCATCTTTATTAACGTGCGGAGAGATCAAAACGGTATAACGCTCTTTGCGCGTAGGCAGTGGGATAGGACCACGTACCTGGGCGCCAGTACGCTTAGCAGTTTCAACGATTTCCGCGGTAGACTGATCAATCAAACGATGATCAAATCCTTTCAAGCGGATACGGATTCTTTGGTTCTGCATTGACCAGAGCTCCTAAAATGGACACATAAAAAATCACCCTCTAGCCATTTCCTTTCTTGGAAAGACAGAGCGAGATGATTTAACCGTTCGACTCCCAATCGGAGTCGCTGTATTTGTGTTTAGCCCCGAGGGCTAAATCAACTTTTGTCGCTTACTCAAGTTAAGCGAGGAGGCTATTATACTCATCCAGTTACGGATTACAAGCCTACTGTCGGAATTATCAACAGCATTAACGCCGTCAAAAAGTGGCGCAAATTATACTGACTTCAACGCTCATTGCCAACCATTTTTGAACGACTGACAAACGGCCAATAAAAAGGCGACCTCAAGGTCGCCTTTTTATGATAGCTGAGATCCGCAATTAAGCGATGATCTTGGCTACAACACCAGCACCAACTGTACGGC
>NZ_JWGX01000068.1:0-21533 GCF_000813075.1 Shewanella sp. ECSMB14102 | reverse complement strand
TTTTACCATGGTCAACGTGACCAATGGTGCCCACGTTAACGTGGGGCTTACTACGTTCAAATTTAGCTTTAGACATGGTATTGCCTCAATCTAAGATTTTCTGGTGGTGAAACCATATATAGTGAAAAAGTCCGATGCAAATGAATGTCATCGAACAGATTATAAAGGTAAAAGTAGAATTTAAGAGAGGCTGGTGCTGATAGGCAGATTCGAACTGCCGACCTCATCCTTACCAAGGATGCGCTCTACCACCTGAGCCATATCAGCATGCAAATTTGGAGCGGGCAGCGGGAATCGAACCCGCGTTATCAGCTTGGAAGGCTGGAGTAATACCATTATACGATGCCCGCGCAACCTACTTAAGGCTACCTACTTACCTTGAAAATGGTGGAGGGAGAAGGATTCGAACCTTCGAAGGCGGAGCCGTCAGATTTACAGTCTGATCCCTTTGGCCACTCGGGAACCCCTCCGATAAAATTGGTGCCGGCACCAAGAGTCGAACTCGGGACCTACTGATTACAAGTCAGTTGCTCTACCAACTGAGCTATGCCGGCACTTCATTTCGGTAGCGGATATTAGGTAAATGTTGGGGCGAGTGCAATAGGAAATTGGTTTTTTTTTCGCAAAAAACCCCTGAGTGGCGTTTTTTTACCCTGACAATGCGTAGCGATTAGACTTCCCCTTAGCCCTCTGTACACGGGATAAACAATTCGGTCCGGCATAGGGATTTTTTATTGTTCATGAATAATTCATGGTGTACTGTGCCTTGCCTGAGCAGAGGAAATCAGATGACAACAGCCAACTCAATTCAACAGGCATTGTATATGCCTTTTCACCGCCAGCAATGGGCCGAACTTCGTGAGTCTGTGCCTTTGACCTTGAGCGAAACCGAATTGAAGAAGCTGCGAGGGATTAACGAAAAGGTTTCCCTCACAGAAGTCACCGACATCTATCTGCCCCTCAGCCGTCTGCTTAATTTGATTGTTGGCGCCAAGCAGCAAAGAGGTTTGGTGTTAAATGAATTTTTGGGGCAAACTCCGGCCAAGAGCCCATATATTATCAGTATTGCCGGCAGTGTCGCCGTAGGGAAAAGCACCACAGCTCGTATATTGCAGGCACTGTTGAGCCATTGGCCCGAACATCCCAAGGTCGATCTGATCACCACTGATGGGTTTCTCTACCCCTTGGCAGAGCTGAAACAAAAAGGATTATTACAGCGTAAGGGATTTCCGGAAAGCTATGACATGAAACTCTTGGTGGAGTTTATCGCCGCCATCAAGTCAGGCGCCGAATTGGTCGAGGCTCCGCTATATTCCCACATCAGTTACGACAGGCTTCCCGAAGTGCAACAGGTCAGACAGCCAGATATTTTGATCTTGGAAGGCTTGAATGTACTGCAGACAGAGCTGGATTCTCCTGTGAGTATCAAGCGGCCTTTTGTCTCTGATTTCGTAGACTTCTCTATCTATGTAGATGCCGATGAATCACTGCTGAAACATTGGTATATAGATAGGTTCCTGCAGTTCCGGCATACGGCGTTTGCCAATGAGCGCTCCTATTTTCACCACTACGCCAAGCTGAGCGATGCCGAAGCTGAACATATAGCCGCCAATATCTGGGACACCATCAACGGCCCGAACCTGAATCTGAATATTGAGCCCACCCGCGAGCGGGCACATCTTATTCTGAAAAAGGGTCAGGACCACTTGATGGATCAAGTGCTGCTGCGAAAATAATCAAGCGCCGCGTAAACTGATTTCCCCACCAACAAAATGCTGTGTGCCTGTATCTGTCTGCAGGATAACACCGCCTTGCTCATCCACTCCAAGGTAGTGGCCGTTAATCTGTTGCTCACCCAGTAGCAGTTTGACCTGTTGACCGGCAAAGATATCGGCACTCTGCCACCTGCTGCTGAATGCTGCCAATCCTTGAGTTTCAAACAGCTTGAGATCTTTCAATAACTGTTGGTGAAGCTTGATAGCCAACTCAGTCTTGTTCGGCATAGATTCAAGCCCACTGAGATCGCTCCAGGGTTGATCCAGTTGTTCACCCAGTTCAGCAGGCATAGCCATATTCAAGCCTATCCCGATCACCAGATCGCATTCACTGTCGGCAGTCCCGGTCATTTCAATCAGTACACCGGCAAGTTTACGCCCATCGAGATAGATATCGTTGGGCCACTTCACTCCCAAACCGGCAATACCGAAAGACTCCAACACACTAACCAGTGAACAGGCAACCACCAGACTTAAGCCCATCGCCTGGGAAAGACCTTGAGAGAACTGCCAGTACATAGAGAAATAGAGGTGACTGCCGTAGGGCGACAACCACTGGCGTCCTCTACGTCCTCGTCCAGCCGATTGATACTCGGCAATACAGAGATCGCCATTACTCAATTCATCGACATGGTTGAGCAGAAAGGTGTTGGTACCAGCCAACTCATCAAAGTAAAAACAGCGGTTATCTATAGCGGAGAGTAAGCGCGGCTTGTCGATAAGATGCAAACTTCTCGCTAACTTATAACCTTTACCTTTCACGCTGAAGATATCGATCCCAAAGGCGGTCAAGGCACTGATATGTTTGCTGACAGCCATACGGCTGATACCCAGTTGCTCGGCCAGCCTTTCACCGGAGACAAACTCACCCTGCTGCAACAGCTGTAATATTTCCCGCTTGCGCTTCCACTGTTCGGTCATCGCCAGAGACTCCTCTCTCCTGTTGCCGCAAAAATTCGCGGCTCGGGTAGTAATTCAACACCGAAAAGCGCTTGCACTTGCCGGATAATTTCCCGCGCCAAATTGGCCACATCTTCACCGCTGGCGCCGCCTTTATTCACTAGAACCAAGGCTTGCTTATCATGAACTGCGGCTGCTCCCATCTGGAAACCTTTCAAACCTGCCTTATCGATAAGCCAGCCTGCGGCCAGCTTAATCGTTCCATCTTGCTGAGCATAACCCACCAGATCAGGAAAGCGTTCGGCCAACTTAAGATAGTCGGCAGCAGCAACCACAGGATTCTTGAAAAAGCTACCGGCATTGCCAAGCACTACAGGATCCGGCAGTTTTTCCTGACGAACCTGACATACCTGCTCAAAAATCATAGGCGCGGTCACCTCTGTCTCTTCAGCAAGTGACTGCAACGGCCCATAACTCAGTTTGGGCTGCCAATCTTTAGGCAGTTTCAAACCGACAGAGGTGATCACAGCCCTGCCCTTGAGCTCATTTTTGAAAATTGACTCTCGATAGCCAAAATCACAATCAGCGGCCTCGAGGCGAGTTAGCGCACCGGTTTGCAGATCCAGATACTCAACCCAGTCACATACCTGGCACAGTTCAACCCCATAGGCACCTATGTTTTGAATAGGCGCTGCGCCAACCGTGCCCGGGATCAGAGCCATATTCTCAAGTCCCGGCATCCCCAGCTTAAGCGTTTCACAAACCAAATCGTGCCAGTTTTCACCGGCGGCAACCTTTAAATAGAAATGTGTTTGGTCCTCACTGACCTCGATTCCCTTGGTAGCGATTTGAATCACTGTCCCTTGATAATCCTCAAGCAATAATAGATTACTGCCGCCACCGAGGATCAGCATTGGGACATCATCATCCTTGTGCTGCATACAAGCCCGGACAAGCTCAACGGTAGAGCTCACTCTGATGAGTTCCCGGCAATAACAATTGATTCCAAAAGTGTTCAAGGATTTAAGGGAGTGGACTAGGGCTGGCATCTAAAGCTTTCACTGCAAATAAAAGCAGCATTGTAACGGGATTAACCGACTATTTCAGCCTTCAGCGGTTAAACATACTCAAACAAGTCAATCGTCTACCCAATAGGACTGATATCGCACTTTAGCGTTCAACAGGAAATTCATTAGGGGGACTATGATGTAGCGACCATAGTGGTAAAAAGCTTCCGGTATTATGGCAGGCAATTGCAGATTAGCTTTACCGGGAATGTGTCTGAATCACTATGCTCCAAGCAAGACAGTCAAACAACAAGAGAGCGTTGTTTGACTGCCATGAAAGGGTTAACCCCCGAAACCGACATCCTTGATATCGACCCGGGTCACTTCGCCATACTTGGCTGCTATCGGGGCTATCTTGTCACCGCTGCCAATCAGCACCATCTGCAACTTATCCTTGGGGAAGTAGTTGTCGACCAACTGCTTGGTCTGCGCCAGAGTCAGTCCATCCACCCGTTGCTGGAATTGATTGATATAGGACTCATCAAAACCGTACAGGTACATGTCTGACAGCAGACCTGCCAACTGGCCACTGGTTTCAAACTTGGGTGGGAACTGGCCTTTGACGTAGGCCTTGGCCGAATCCAGAGTCTGCTGATCTATCCCTTTCTGCCACAGGCGACTGTAGGTCTTGAGTGCCAAGTCAATGGCTTCCTCTGTCGTAGCCGACTTGGTGAAAGTACTGATCATAAACACCCCTGAGTCACGATAGGGGACGAAACCCGAGCGCGCGCCATAGGTTAAACCGGCATTCACCCTCAGCTCATCATTGAGCCAGGAGGTAAAACGGCCACCGAGTATGGTGTTGACCACAGTCAGGCCCACATAATCAGGGTTATCCTGAGTCACACCCAGGCCACCTATGGTGAAGGTGGTCTCTATCGCGTCCGACTTATCCACCAGCAAGACTCGGCTGGCAGACAGAGTCGGCAGCCCCTGCTTGAGGTCGACGGCACGCAGCGATTCGCTGTTGCTCCATTGACCGAATGCCGCCTGCAGCTTGGCCTTCATCTGCGCCGGGTCGAAATCACCCACCACGCTGATAGCGGTATTGGCCGGTTGATAGTAGCCCTTGTGGAAGGCTCTCAACTGGTTGACCGTCAACTGGGACACAGACTCACTGGTTCCCGAACTGGCATTGCCATAAGGATGCTGACCGAAGACCAACTTGTTGAAGTAGCGCCCAATCACGGACTTGGGACTCTCTTTCTCCTGCGCCAGCTCGGCGACTCTGCGACTCTTGAGTTTATCAAACTCGCTGGTCTCAAAGTCGGGACGGGTCAGCACATCGGCAAACAATCCCAGCATGGTATCGACATCTTTGGCCATAAAATCGGCACTGAGGTAACTGCCCTCACGGCCGGCATCAGCATTCAGACTGGCACCGAGAAAGTCCACCTCCTGCTCTATGCTGGCCTTGGTGCGACCGGCGGCGCCGAGCAACAAGCCCTGAGCCGTCACCGCTGCCACACCGGCTGTGGTGTCATTGACGCTGCCGACTTTCACCACGGCGTTCAGGGTGATCAGCGGCACCTCTTTCTGCGGCATCAGCATCAGCGTCAGGCCGTTATCCAGAGTGACTCTTTCATATGTTGGCAGTACAAAGTGGCCGGTATCCTGGCTCACTTTCACCTGGGTAGACTGACAACCTGAAACCATCAAGGCTGCGGCAATGGCCACAGCGCCCAGAGAGGCCTTGAGAGAAAAAACCTTGCTCATTGATCCGCCTCCTCTTGTGCAGCCAGTACCCCCACAGTGCGGTTGGCACGGCGCAGGTATGTTTCTGCCACCCTTTGAATGTCGGCCACTGTGACCTGGTTATAGGCATCCGGCGCCTGGAACAGCTTGTCGAAACTACCGAAATAAAGTTCGTAGGTGCCCAGGGTATTGGCCTTGCCATTGATGGTTTCCATACTGCGATAGAAATCCATCAACTTGATATTTTTTGCTTTTTCCAACTCTTCAACCTTAATGCCGTCACGGGCAATACGGTTGACCTCTTCGATCAATGCCTGCTCCAGAGTGGTGGCGCTGACACCTGGGGCCGCCACCCCAAGGATGTACAACAGGTTGGGGTCAAAAGACATAGGCATATAAGTCTCGGCGGCAATCGCCAACTGCTTGTCCACCAAAGCCTTGTAGAGGCGCGAGCTGTTGCCTTCACTCAGAATCGAGGTCAGCAGATCCAGCGCGTAATAGTCTTTATTGGTGGTGGCCGGTACGTGGTAGGCCAGCATGATATTGGGCGTGCTGACAGACTCTTTCTTGACGAAGACCCGTCGTTCCCCTTTTTGCAGCGGCTCGACTGTCTTCACCGCCTTGGGTGGCTCTTGCGCCGGGATAGGGCCAAAGTAACGCTGGGCCAGACGCTTGACCTCGGCCAGCTTAACGTCACCGGCAATCACCACAACCGCATTGTTGGGGGCATAGTAGGTCTTGTGATACTGCACCAGATCTTCCAAGGTCCAGGCCGCAATATCAGATTCATGGCCAATCACTGACCAGCTATAGGGATGCGCCCTGAAGGCCACACCTTTTACCTCTTCCTGCAGGGTTCGCCAGTTGGAGTTTTCCAGCCCCGTGGTACGCTCGGAGGCAACTACGCCGCGCTCACTCTCTACCATCTCGGCATTGATATCCAGCGCCGCAATCCGATCGGCTTCCAGATCAAAAATGGTTTCCAGAGCATTGGAAGGGAACCAGTCGGTATAAACGGTCACGTTTTCAGTAGTGTAGGCGTTGTTGGCGCCACCGGCCGCTTCCATGGTGCGGTCAAACATCTTGGGGCCGTATTTCTTGGAGCCATTGAACATCATATGCTCGAAGAAGTGGGAGATCCCTGTGATCCCGGGCACCTCGTTGCGTGAGCCCACCTTCCAAAACAGATACATGTTGGCATTGGGAATGGATGAGTCTTCCAATACCATGATTTTCATGCCGTTATTCAGGGTAAAACTCTGAATATCTTCGGCCGTGGTCGCCTGTGTTGTCGCCGCCCCAAGAAGGCTGGCTGACATCAGCAGGGCGGTCAGCGTACGCTTCATTGGGTCGCTCCTTGGCTGATTGCTGATTTTAAAAGATCCAATATCAGGTAAAAAAGCACTGCAAATCAAGTAACAAGTGATACGGAATTGTCAGATTTTGTAAGCAAAATGCTTTATCCCGTACGGTTTATTTGCCGCTTAAGCTGGCGAGGCCAGTGTGGCCAACGCCTCTACCCCGTCTTGAACGCTGCTTCATCAGCATAGAAATAGGGGGAGTGATTGCTGGCCGCCGTTGCCGGGTCAGCCCCCTCAGGAGTTACCCCAAGAAAGAAGAACCCCCCCCGGGGTTTCTTGCGCGTAGAAAGCAAAGTCCTCAGCCCCTGTGATAAGCCCGGGTTCAACCAGCCTCCCCTTGCCCGCCACTTGCTCCAGCAAAGGCCTGACTTCGGTCACCAATTCAGGACTGTTCACCGACACAGGATAATCCTGGGCTATCTCCGTTTTCGCTTCAGTGCCGTTGGCTTACGCTATCATTTTGGCGGTCTTGCTCAGTGTTGTTTAATATTGGCCCGACCCGGCTAGAGGTTTTGATAGTAAATTGAGCGTCAGCCACTATTGAAAGTCTAATTAAACAACAAGCTAACTTGGAGGCTGAAGTACAGATCCAGCTTAAGGCTCTATTTTCTTCTGTTTCAGCTTCTTCATCTTGGGCTCGTCGATTTTACGCTCTTTGGCCGCAGCCTCTTTGGCTTGCTGCAGGTATTTCTGTTCCCGCTGCGCCCTCTCATCAAACTGTTTACTGGCTTTTAACCTTTGCTCCTCCTGCCAATCTCCGGATTGCTGGCGTTTGAGCACTTTCTGTTCCCGCTCGGCGGTTTCCTTGGCGGCGGCTCTGGCCTTTTCCAGCTGTTCCTGCTCCAGACGCCGGGCATCTTCACTGGCCTGTTCACCCAGCTGAGTCAAATCAGCCGCACTCACGCTAAAGGCCAGCAGCCAGCTCAATAACAGTATTAATCTCGCCATCATTCGCTCCTGCTTAAAGAGAACAAAAATCCATCTTCCAAGGACTATCACACATTTTTTCACCAGTTTGACCGATAATGAAGGTTTTTAGCAACAAAACGAAATTTTGATTGAGCCAAAGAGTAGATCTGTTTAGTTTTAAAACTAACGGATTGAAATGCTGTTCCACATAACCGGTTACCCAGCCAATAAGCGATAGGGTGCAAGACAAGTCACCACATAGTCGGGAGTAATGGCTTCCTTCCTGTAGGTCGAAGAGCCGAATATGCGGAGTAGTGTAACCATAACAAAGGGAAGTGGTTCTCAACGGAGAACGACAAGGGAGTATCCTGGATGATCCGATGGACACAACTGTTACAGAGCCTGGTGGCCGACACAAAACTCGGGCCCCAGTTGCAACTCTGGCGCAGCGAGCCTCACTCGACACCTCTGGCCTTATTCATGGGGTGTAAAATTTTTGCCGCCAATCAGGCAGCATTGGATTACTTCGCCTGTGTTCACCAGGAAATTCTCGATGCCACTCTCTATGACTTTGCTCCCAGACTGCAATTAGGCGGTCAGAGCAGCATAGAGTTGGCAAAAAAACTCATGCAAGCCGCAGCGGCCAGCTCTCAAGTACAGGAGTGGTTACACCTCAATCGCCACGGTAAAGAGCTGCCAACCCGCCTCTACCTGGAACCAGTCAGAATAGACAGTAATAAGATGATCTTGGTGCGGTTCGAAGCCTTGGATCGTCGCCTCAGTCCCAGAGGTGAAGCTCAGGATGTATTCGGCCTGCTGCCCCGCAGTGTATTGGCCGGTATTCTCGAAGAAAGTGCCGAAGCCGTTGTCATCAGTGATACCTCGGGCAAAATCCTTGCGGTCAATCGGGCCCTCTGTCGTCTTTGCGGCTTTAGTCAGGCGCAGTTAATAGGTCAGCAGTTGCAGATCCTCGAAACCGCAAACGATCCCAAGCAGAGAGAATGCCGTGCTGCGCTGGCACAGCGGGACTTCTGGCAGGGAGAGGTCAGCCATACCCGGGCCGATGGCAGTCACTTCCCCGCCTGGCAGAGCAGTCGCAGATTGCAGACTGAATCCGGTTGTTATCTGGTCACCATCTTCAGCGATATCAGCGAACGTAAACAGCTGGAATCACGCCTGACAGAACAAGCCATGTTTGACATGCTGACAGGGCTTCCCAATCGCCGTCATATGAAGCGCAAGCTGCGCCAGGTTCTCAGTGCCAGTCTAGAGGCCATCAACCAAGGAAAGCCAACCACTGGAGCCTTGATGTTTCTCGACCTCAACGGCTTTAAACATGTCAACGACAGTTTCGGTCATTCCATGGGGGACAGAATACTGCAACTGGTCGCCGCCAGGCTGGAAGCCGGCTGTATAGAGAGAGCCGATATCGCCCGTATGGGCGGCGATGAATTTACTCTGGTGTTGCAAGATTGCCGCGACAGGGAAGATATCTACCGTTTTGCACAACAGATATTGGCTCTATTCGAGACGCCGTTTGAGTTGGAAGGACAAAAGTTTTACCTGGGTACCAGTATAGGTATCAGTCTTTTTGGCAACCGAGAAATAGACCCTTCCGAACTGCTGAGCCAAGCCGACACCGCCATGTACAGTGCCAAACGCAGCGCCAGTCATATCAATTTCTATGACAGCTCTATGAGTGAAGCCGCCGAACATAAACTTAAACTGCTCGGCGATCTGCGTCACGCCTTGGGGCTGGGACAACTGAGCCTGTTTTATCAACCCATAGTCAGGCTCAAAGATAACCATATGGCCGGTGCCGAAGCGCTGCTGCGCTGGCACAAGAGTCCTCATGAACTGCTGGAAGCGGCCGATTTCGTACCCTTGCTTGAAGAAACCGGTCTAATAGTCACTGTTGGCAACTGGGTCGTAGAGCAAGCCTGCCGACAACTGGCAGTTTGGCGGCAACAGGACAACGACTTTATTATTTCAGTCAATGTATCACCGCTGCAACTGGAGCACCTGGACTTTTACCAACAAGTAAAATCGACGCTGCAACATCATCAGCTTCCCGCAGAAGCCTTGATTTTGGAGATCACCGAATCGGCATTGCTGGGTCACCCACGTCAGGCCAAAAAAACGCTCAAACAGCTCAGGGCACTGGGCGTCAAAATTGTCCTTGATGATTTCGGTACCGGACTATCATCATTGAGTCGTTTGGGCAATCTGCCACTGGATGGACTAAAAATTGCCGGTGAATTTGCCGAGCAATTGGAACATCAGAAAGGCAAACGTTTGTGTCAGGCCATAGTGCAGCTGTCACAGGCGCTTGAACTCAAATTTGTTGCTGAAGGAATAGAAACCGAATATCAAAATGATATGGTACGACAGATGGGGGATGGACTGGCCCAGGGGTTCTTTTTCGGTTACCCCTTGCATCCGGAACAGTTTACCTTGGCGCATTTTGATCTATAAGAGCTCAATACCAAAGAGGGTGAACAGGACTGTCGGCAACAGAGTTACTCCGCTACCACTCCCCTGCAAAAGCGGTAAGCCGACAGTCCCACTCCATCATCAGAGATGATGCAGGCTCATTAAAACCGGATTCACTTATAAATGTCGTGATCCACACGGAATTTTCGCGACCGCTTACTCAATACCGCTCCCGCACTTTGGCCGGCATCCGCCGTAACCTCTGCTCCACCAGCTCAGCCAGTAATACATGCATAGGCGCCACATCCAGCCCAGGCTCCAACTGAGAAAGGGCCACAGCTGCAGCCTCAAGTGTCGATAAGCTATCACTGCGATTAGCCTTGCGGATGCGATACGCTGTCGGTGCCATCAGTGGTAAATACCTTTGGGGCAACGCCTGTAACCAAGGATTAAGCCGATACATTTTCAAGGTTTTGCGCCAGGTGCCGTCCAGCAGGATAAGCCTTACAGCTTCTGATGAGTCATCTGTCTGCAACAGCTGACTGTTCTCTGAGGGATAGAGCAAGAAAGTCGGCATGTTATCTCTTGCCAGTTCGGCTCTCAACTCGGCAAAATCCGCCTCGGTTTCTCCCACTATCACCCGGACGTCCGGCACGGCCAACTGCAACAAACGCACACTATTTTTTGCATGCTCGACCTCTGAAGGATGTTGCAGCACCAGTAACTGGCTACTAGGGTATATAGCAGACACTGCAGCACAAACACAGGCCGTTTCTGGGTACCCACATTGTTCACAGTAACAGCGCGACATACCTAATAACTTTCCTTAATCAGCACTTGCTCTCTTCAACGCCATCTTGCCATTTATCGTCAGGCTAATAGTCGATCATCTGCCAAGACGGCAACTCAGTAATACCAATATTAACACATGCCCCAGGTTAAATTCGGCTCTGAGTCCAATGCCAAAATGAAACGGTTAATGAGAGTTCCCTGTATGACAACAATGCTTTATAAATAGAACAACTCTGTCCTCATCGCCTTTGCTTCCAGTTATGACTAACAGCTCTTGTCGAAAGTCCGACCTCAAAAACAATGGTAAAAGATATAAAAAAGCCCCGCTCAAAGAGCAGGGCAAGCCAGTTAGCATATAAATAAGAAGGGAGAAACCCGCAGAGCCCTTGAGCTCTAACCAAAGATCGCCAGCAAGATTAAGCCCACTTGATGACAGCGGCATGACACTGATGCGGGATTTTTATGACAAGCTCAATCCTGCTGTGCTTGCAGGTACTGACGCAAGGCATCTCCCGGAATCGAGGTTTCAGAGGCAACCGCCAAAGCCGCCCACTGAGCGGCTTCCTTCATGGCCTGTTCCACTGCCATTCCCGATACCAAGCCATGGATAAGCCCGGCGGCAAAGGCATCACCGGCACCCGTGGTATCCACCACTGTCGCCGGCACAGCCGCTATCAGCGTCTCACCATTCTCCTGGTATAACACTGCGCCCTGCTCGCCTTGAGTCACAATAAAGTATTTAAGTGCATCACCGGCTATCTGACGCCCAAACTGCCAGGGGCTAAGCTCACTGCGCCCTTGCATATCGGTTACCGAAGATAGCAATACATGGCAGGGTCTTGGCCTGTCATCTTTGGCCAATTGTGCCACCACCAGAGTGTGTTCCAGCGCGGTTCGCGCCCAACTGACCGCTCCTTCGGCAGAGGAGTTGATATATAGCGCATCCCACTGCGACCACTTGGGCGGCGCCGGCAATTCAAATATCGGCCGCTGCGGCCGAATAATGGTGCGCTCGCCATCCGGGGTCATCACCAACAACATTTCACAGGTATTGCCTGCTCGCCGCTGCACCCTGCGACAATCCAGCCCTTGGGTACTGGCTTCGGCCAGCAACCAATCGCCCATCTCATCCCGTCCAACCTGGCTGACCAGAGCCACATTATGGCCGGCCCACTCCAGTCCTATGCCTGTGTTGGCACCACCGCCCCCCAAGCGTTGGCCACCATCCTGATAATGGAATCGACCTCCGGTGCGCAGGGGTTTATCCAGCAATAAGATTCGGTCACAGTTAAGATTGGCAACGAGCAAAATATTGGCCATAGAAATAGTCCACAGAAACGAATGACCCATCTTACCCCAGGGCAAACACTAAATGCAGCGCAGCCAACAACAAAGGCCCTAAGAGGTGATATTGCCAAACGGCTAAAAACACCGTTTAACTCAGCAAAAACTGCCGTTTAAGCAAGTTTTTATTTACATTTATTCAAAGTTAAAACAGACTATTAACCATCCAGACTTTGGTGAAATTTTCTTTCCAAGACAACAAAATAAACTCACTTTACCCAAGCGCTACAGACTCCTATATTCGCGGAAAATTTCACCATTAAGACCTTTTTAAACTGATCTTCGTTTAAAAGGTCATTTTTCTATTTGGAGTCTGAGTTGTCTCAACCTCATGCCACCGCTCACAACAACAGTGCCTGGGTACCTGTTGCGGGTTTGACCTTGTTTGCTCTGGCTTCCGGCTATCATATGAGTCTGCTGCCGCTGGCATTGGACGGTTTTGGCTTAGCGACAGATCTGGCGGCTTGGCTGGCGAGTATTTTCTATTTCGGCCTGTTGCTCGGGGCAACTTGTATTTCACCTGTAGTGGCACGCCTGGGACACAGAGGCGCCTTCATCCTATTTCTATTACTGCTGGCGGCGACAGTGGCTGGCATGCCCTTGGTGGTTAATGGTCAGTTTTGGCTGGCGGCGCGCTTTATTGCCGGGATTGCCGTGGCCGGCATCTTCGTAGTGGTGGAGTCCTGGTTGTTGATAGCCGACACAGCCAAGCAAAGAGCCAAGCGTTTGGGCTTCTACACAGGCTCACTCTATGGTGGGAACGCCCTGGGACAACTGGGTGTGGGACAATTGGGTGTTGATGGTGCCATGCCGCATATTTTGGTGGCGATAGTACTGGTGTTGGCCGTATTGCCGCCACTGCTGGCCAAGCGCTGCCAGCCACAAAAAATACAGCATCAGAAGATTAGCTTCAAAGAAGTCAGGCATGTGAGTCGCCCTGCCATCATGGGCTGTCTGGTTGCAGGTTTGGTATTGGGCCCCATCTATGGCTTGATGCCTGTATTTCTCAGCGAGCAAACAGGTGACCACCAGCTGACGGGCAAACTGATGGCCATAGTGATCCTGGGAGCCATGTTGGTGCAACCCCTGGTCAGTTGGTTGTCTCCAAGATTCAGCAAGACTCTCTTGATGGCGTTTTTCTGTTTGTTGGGCGCCGCCGGGGTTATGGGTATTTTGCTGAGTCACAGCACTTTGGTGATGGGCTTCAACCTGTTGCTGCTGGGGGCTGCCGCCTTCGCCCTTTACCCTATCGCTATTACGCTGGCCTGTGACAGCCTCGATAGCAGCAAGATAGTGGCGGCAACCGAACTTATGCTGCTCAGTTACTCTGTGGGCTCGGTTATCGGGCCTCTGGTGGCCAATGGCTTCCAGCAACAACAGGGTCTGCTCATGTATCTGGGCTTGTGTCTGACCACAACCTGCATCTATATGCTGATATCCAGTGTACGGCCAACCCGCGGCCGGATGCCGGCACTGCGCCCATGATCCCAATCCCCGAAGTTAGTGTCAGCCATTCAGGCTGACACTAACTTGGCATGCCCCTCAGAACTTCTGAGTCATTTACGCTCTATGGACGCCGCTTGGCTTGTCATCATAACAACAGAACTCCAGCACAGCAGGCAGCACCTCACGGCCATCGGCCAACCCTAAATGATACACAGCCTCTACCTTGTTGATGTCGCGCTCCAGCCTCGACAAGTCCAGTGCCATGTTAGGCTGGATCACCATAGCACTCCCTGCTGCCACCGCCTGTTGTAATTGCTGTTGTGCCTGGTTATACACCTGATGACGCCTCAACAAAGCCTCGGCAACCTTGGGATAACGCCGATAAGCTTTTTGTGCCAACCATTTGAATTTAAAGGCTGACTTACTGTAATCTGCAGCCTGAGTCAGGATAACCAGTTGTTTTTGATAGCCGTCGGCTCTGGCTTGCTCTAGCGGGATAGGAGCCGCGATGCCACCATCAAGATAAGGCACGCCATTAATGGCAACGGGTTTGGAGATAAAAGGCAGACTGCTGGAGGCGATCAGTATCTGCAACAGCTGCTCGTGGCTGTCAAAGTCACTCATACCAAAGAAGTCGGTTTCACCGGAAAGGCAGTTGAAGGCGCCTATTTTGAATTCGGCTCCCGAAGACAGGAAAGTCTCAAAATCGAACGGCAACAACTCATGAGCCATGCGTCTGTAGGTGAAGTCAGTGTTGACGTAATTGCCCGTCTTCAACAGATGTCTCATGCCCATGTAGCGTTTATCTTCAAGATAACGCTGCTGAATTAACAGATTACGCCCCTTCTGCCTGGACAGATACGAAGCCGGGTAGATGGCGCCAGCGGAAACACCCACCTGATAATCAAACATAACTCCGGCTTCCAGAAAAGCATCCAGCACCCCGGCGGTATAAATGGCGCGCAAGCCACCGCCCTCCAGCACCAAAGCCGTGCCTTGCTGTTGCCTAAACGCTATCACCATGATGATTTCCCCCAATACAGCCAATAGCGCAGCATAGCCAAGCATGACCCACAGGGAAAGCCACTCTTACAAAACCTGTACTTTAGCAGTAAGAGAATTGCCCTGAACTACTTAAGCTTATACTGATTTTTCATTAAGAAATCCGCCAAAAAAATTCTAGTTGATGATCAGTTTATCCTTGGTAAACCTTGGTGGCACCGGGTTTGGCTATATTTGGACAAATCACAACATTGCGGATATCAGGCGAACCGGCATTATCAGGCAACTGATTAAAAAGTAATTTATCTACCGTGGCAGGAAGCCATGCTGTATTGGCGGACAGGAGTTAAAAGAATGGATGCTAACAATCAAGGGGAAATCTGCTTACTACCGCAGTTGGCCAACAAGCACAAACTCAAACTCTATCGCTGTTGCCTGGAAGAATTTCGACAGTTGGGCTACTGGGACAAATATGTGCAGCAAGTGCAAGACGAAGTTAACAGGCTCCAGGCCTTGGCGGAAGAGTAAACTGCACAGCACCAGGCAATAGGGTGACACTGTTCAAATTTAAGTTAAAACATTCCCCGGAACAAGCTGCAATAGCAACGTAAAATTTCACCTTGGGTGATTTAGCCACTCAAAGACGCAAAGCCAACTTCAATTTGGCCAAGGATGCCGAAATTCTTAAGGGAAAAAGATGAAACGCTTTGTTTTTTATTTTATTTTTGGTTATGCCTGTTATCTGAGTTGGGTAAAGCTCAGTGGTAATGAACCTCAGCAGCTGACCAAAATTCACCAAGACACCCTAAGCAACAGTATCCGCGAAGCGGCTCAAACCTCGCCGCGCTATGCCAGTAAGCCTGTGGAGATGGACACAGGTTTCCACTGCGATGGGCGCCGATATTGCAGCCAGATGACCTCCAGGGCCGAAGCCGAATACTTCAACCGTTACTGCCCCAACACCAAAATGGACGGCGACAATGATGGCCGTCCCTGTGAAAACGACAGCCGCTGGTGAGTCACGCTATTTCTCAAGCAGCGACTATAGCTCACTCACGACCAGACAACTGCCAACAGTTGCGGCCATGCTTCTTGCCTTGATAGAGCGCTTTATCGGCCAAGGCTATCATGCTGGAAAGCTCATCGTCACATCAAAATCCAGTCCAGGTCTGAGCATCAACACTTAAGTGACAAGCACAACTTGGTATTACTGATACAAAAAGTTTCATCTGTGAGCGGATTTGGTGACCAAACACACGATATCTCAAGGTTTAAAAATCTGGCCGAGGTCCATGTGCGGTGAAACATGCGCCCAGGGTCGCTATCGCCTCACGAATTTTAGGAGCTTGCCCCTCACGCCCAGCGGTCAAGGCATAGACGCTGTACCGCGGCAGTTGCCAGTCAGGCAACAAAGTTAACAGTAAACCCTGCTGCAAAAACTGCCGCACTTCAGGCTCCGGCAAGGCCGCATAACCCAAACCATCCAGGGTAAAACGGATCAGACTCTGCATATTGTTGACGGCCAGGCGCCCTGGCGCCAGAGACAGCTGCTCACCACTGACGGTATGACTCAACATACTGTCTTGCACCATACTCCCCTTATGACACAGACGCTCCCAGTCCTGCAGTTCACCAGGATAGCTTGGCATTGAGTTCCCTCGCCGACGCAGAAAGTCCGGTGCCACGCACAAGAGCATCTGCCAATCGGCCAGATGATGCGCCACCAGCGCCGAATCGGCCAAAGGTCCGATACAAATGGCCAGATCTATGCCACTCCCCACCAGATCCACTGCCTCATCCTGCAGCTGCAACGACAATTGAATGCCGGGATGCGCTTCCAACAGACGCCTTAGCGGCTCACTGAGAAGCCCTCCACCAAAGCCCACAGGGGCGGCTATCCGCAACTCACCGGCCGGACCGTCCTTCAAACGACTCAGCTGTAGCTCTGTCTCATCGGCAAGAGCAATCATCTGCACGCAGCTCTGGTAAAAGAGTTTGCCAGCCTCGGTAGGCGTCAACGCCCTGGTGCTGCGGTTAAGTAGCCCAAGCCCAAGCTGCTGCTCCAGCTTGAATATCTGCTGGCTAACGGCAGATGTACTCATGCATAACTGCCTGGCGGCGGCATTCATGGTGCCCTTCTCAACTGTAGTGGCAAATACCAGCATCGCCTTGACCATCTGCCTATTCATCTTTCAGCCCCATTAAAACAGCAAAAACTCTCAGTTTCGGCAGTCGCTATAAAGCAATCCTTAACTGTGTTTTCAGAAAAATGCGCTTGAGAGGATTGTATCATCGGCGTAAATTCTCGCCATTGAAAATCATTCTCATTTACATAGTTTGCATTTATCATTCAGGAGTCCAAAACCTATGCCTTTATGTCGAATCAGCCCACTGGCTAGCGCCATTGCCGCACTCTTACTCATACCTGCGGCTCAGGCCGATGAAGCGCCCCAAGACATGGAAGTCATAGTGGTCACAGCCTCCGGCTACGAGCAACAACTCAAGGATGCTCCCGCCTCTATCAGCGTGCTTACCCGAGAACAGCTGGATAGCCGTTTCTATCGCGATATTACCGATGCCATGCTGGATGTTCCCGGCGTCGTGGTTACCGGCGGCAGCGATCGCCGTGACATTAGCCTGAGGGGCATGGGAAGCCAATACACACTGATCCTGGTGGATGGCATGCGCCAGTCATCCCGGGAGACTCGTACCAACAGCGATGGCCCGGGAGTCGAAGGCGCCTGGACACCGCCATTGTCGGCAATAGACAGAATCGAAGTAGTACGCGGCCCTATGTCATCCCTGTATGGTTCTGATGCCATAGGCGGGGTGATCAATATCATCACCCGCAAGGTTCCGGAAAACTGGCAAGGCGAACTCAGGTTGGACAGCACAGTTCAGGAACGCAGCGAATCCGGCAATATCTATCAGGGTAACTTCTTTGTCAGCGGGGCCCTGATCCCGGACTGGCTGGGTCTACAACTCTATGGACAATACACCAAGCGAGAAGAAGACCAGATCACCGGCGGTTACCGCGGCCGAGATGCCAACAATCTCAGCGCCCGTTTCTCGCTGACTCCGAGTGACGACCACGACATCATTTTGGAGGTCAGCAGTGCCACTCAGGAATTGGACAGCACTCTTGGCAAAACAGTCGCCCCCCTCGCTCCCGGCAAACCTTGTGGCCGTTTTGGCTGCCCGGCGTCCTCCACCACAGAATATGAAAGCCGCAAGTATTCCTTGGCACACACGGGCCGCTGGGAAATAGGTACGAGTAACACCTGGGTCAAATATGAAGAGTTTGAAAACAAAAGCCGGGCAATGACCATCAAAAACACTGATGCCCAGACCAGTCTGATCACCGGCTTTGGAGATAGTCATACCACCACCTTTGGAGCTGCCTTCAATTACCAGGATCTCAGTGATAAAACAGGTAATCAGGTAAGTGACCGTAGCGACATCAGCAGACGCCAATGGTCGGTATTTGCCGAAAACGAATGGCGCATGAGCGACACCTTTGCCCTGACGGCCGGTTTACGCATGGATGATGACGAAAACTTTGGCGAGCACTTCAGCCCCCGTGTCTATGGAGTCTGGAACCTGACTGACAGCACAACGCTCAAAGGTGGTGTTTCCACCGGCTTCAGGGCGCCAAGCCTGAGACAAACAGTGCCGGATTGGGGCCAGGTCAGCCGCGGTGGCAATATGTACGGTAACCCGGATCTAAAACCCGAGACCTCAATCAACTACGAGCTGGGGCTACACACCGGCTTCGGCGATAATATCACCACGGCCATGACAGTCTTCTATAACGAGTTTGAAGACAAAATTACCCGAGTACCCTGCCCCGAGAGTCAGTGTACCGATGGTCCGAACCGGTTTGGCTCGGATCCCACCACTTATGTGAATGTGGATGAGGCGGTAACCCAAGGGTTCGAGTTGGATTTCAGCTATGACATCAATGATGACATCCAACTTTCGGCCAACTACACCTACACAGACTCAGAGCAAAAAACGGGTCGCTATCAGGGCAGCCCCCTGAATAAACTGCCCAAGCACTTGCTGCAAACCTCCCTTAACTGGCAAATCAACGACAGTTGGGGCAGTTGGGCCAGGGTGCACTACCGAGGTGAAGAAAGCCAGCCCACTACGGGCCCCTCTTCATCAACTCTGGTAGCCCCCTCTTACACACTGCTGGATATAGGTGCCAACCTGCAACTGATGGAAAACCTCAAACTCAGCGCCGGTATCTATAATCTACTGGACAAAGAGATTACCCAGGAAGAATACGGCTATATCGAAGACGGCCGTCGCTATTGGATGGGAATGACCTGGAGTTTCTAACGAAAGAAATCTTATGCCGTTTTTATAAGCCGGAACAGTTCTGGGATAGACTGGCGCCATTCAACTCTCTCACTCCAAAGACCGCGCGCTGCCGCGGTCTTTTATTAGCTGTTGCAAAAACATCATGACAGCGTTTACTGTGTCCACGCCAACTTCCCAAGGTTAAGGAAAACAATGAAACTGATACTGATTATTATCGCGTTTGTGGCCTTCTTTATTGCCCTGAAAAAGTGGCAACGAGCCCAGGCGGTAAAAAGTGGCGACCCGGATGCCATGGCCAATGAAGGCTTGAGACTGATTGGCAGAAATAGCGTCGATGAAGGCATAGCGCTGCTGGAACAGGCCGCCAATAAAGATCATCCCGCCGCCGCCCAAATGCTCTATGAGTTCTATACCCGTCCCGAGCTGGAGATGGTCCCCAATGATGCCGACAAGGCGATGCACTGGGCCGCTAAGGCCTCGTCATTGGACAATGAATTTGCCAAGCTCCATGACCTGATGCTGGAGCTGAACCAACACCCTGCTTTTGGTGACAATATTCAGCTGCTGGAGCAAAACTTACTCCCCAGAGCCGAAGCCGGTGATATTGAGAGCCAAAGCCAACTGGGACGGGTCTATGCCCGTAACCCGATACTCGATAAAGATGGCAGCAAGGCGATAAAATGGCTCGAGTTGGCCGCTGCCAAAGATGATCCCGAGGCCTGCTTTCATCTGGGAAAATTACTGCAGGAACCCAGACAAGGTGAAGCCGATATGCAGCAAGCGAGATTCTGGCTCACCAAGGGGCACCAGCTCGGTGAAACTGCCAGCGGCGGTCATCTGGCGGAAATGATGTTGCAAGGCCAAGGTGGCCCGGTGGATAAACGCCAGGCCGAACGACTCTTGATTGAGCAGGCAAAAGACAGCAGTTACTCGCAACTGACATTAGGACAGCGCTACCTGAGCGGTGACCAATTACCCCAAGATCTGCACAAGGCCAGAGAGTGGTTGGAAAAGGCCGCAGCCGACGAAGAAAACAGCGTGGCTGCCACTATTTGGGCCGGCTTCCTACTCGAACACTCCCACGACAGTCAGGATCATCTGCGTGCCAAGGCAATACTTGAACCCCTGGCGCAAGCCTGGGATCTGGGTGCCCACTTTCAGCTCGGCAAACTCTATCAACAAGGGCTGGGCATCAATCGCCAACTGCCGCTGGCACTGATGCATTTCGAGTTTGCCGCCATGGCTGAAGAAGCCGAGTATATCGCCGCCAAAGAGACTCTGGCAGCACGTCTGAGCCAATCGGAAAAGCAGCAAGCCCAAGCTCTCAAACAGGAATATTTGACCCTGCACCCCATAGACAGCCTGGCCCAGGCCAGATTGGACCTACTCAAGGGCCAAGCTCTACTGTATGCGGATGAGCAAGAATACAAGGAGCTGCAACAAGCGCTGCACTGGCTGGAAAAGGCCGCCTTCGGCGGAGAAACTCTAGCCTATGAAGAGCTGTATGAAACCTGCCTCAAGCTGGATAAACGGGTAGATGCCGCCGTATGGCTGTATCTGGAACTGGCAGAACATAACCAGTTTGGTTTTCAGGGGAATCTAGTGCTGCAGCAACAGGAACTGCTGCAAAGCTTTACCGAGGCCGAAACTGCCTGGTATGAGCAGCGTCTCGAAGAGATTCAGGCGCAACTGCCGCAAAACAACCCCGCGGCCGCTTAAAGCCTGTTTATATGTTAAACCTTGAAGATACAGACCCAGGCCAAGGCTTGGGTCTGTTGTTTCTGAGAAGATTGGCAAAATCGCTAACCCAAAGGTTCAACCTTTATTCTTGATGGTCCAGTAGGCGGCGTTAACACCATCTTCACGAAATTCAATATCCACCGGGTACTCACGCTCACAACCTTCTACTATCCAGCGTTCATGCCAGTAGCGCTCACCGACTTCGCCTTTGGGCATCGCCAGCACAAAGGCAAAAAACTGCTCCGGCACCTCGCAGCCGCGGCGAGCCACTTCGGCAGCCACTCCCGGCATAGCATCCTTAAGCAGGGTTTCATTAGCTAAAGTGCCTTGCTGAACTATCTCCTCAGAGAAGTATTCCCCTCCGGCAGCAGCTACCGGCAGTGACACCAGCAAGCCACACAAGATCCCAATCCATTTCATCTGCTTTCCTCCCTGATAGTTTCAGTATCAATATTAGCCCGCCATCCCGCCACAGGCTCAACCAGCCTAGTAGAAGATGGGTCTGCTTTAGGTCGCCGGAGTGTGAACAAAGCTATAGTTTGATACAAAACAATACCTTAACCTGGAAATTGTGCAAACTTTAAGCTAAACCCTAAATCAGCTAACGAGAACTATCGGTCAATGCCGAAAACTTTAAAAACTGCTTCTATTTATATGGTGGTACTTAGGAGCGCCCATTTTCTAAATAAATGACAGGCCCGAATTCAGATAATAAGTGCACCACTCATGGTTAAACGGTGAGG
>NZ_JWGX01000067.1:0-23031 GCF_000813075.1 Shewanella sp. ECSMB14102 | reverse complement strand
CATTAAGCCTAAGAAAAATGCCGTTCACACTAAGTGAACGGCATTACGCACCGCGGGGATTTTTTTATCTTACAAGAAATCAGTGGTAGCCCGTGAGGGATTACAGACCTATTTGATCAGCTTAAGCAGAGCCTTGAAGCGTTCACCTTCTGCCTGATGTTGCAGTTCAAACAGTAAAGATTCGCTGTTGTTGAGCCTGGCTCCCTGCTGCTTCATCATCTCTATTCCCAAGCGTTTGTTGCTTTCACTGCGGGAGCTGACGGCATCGGCTATCAAGTGCACATCGAAACCCTGCTCGATAAGATCACCACAGGTTTGATAGACACAGACATGTGTCTCTATCCCGGCCAGCAGTACCTGTTTGCGGCCCGCGCTCAACAGTGCCTCACGGAACGCCGGGCAGTGCCAGCCACTGAAGTGATGCTTGGCAATCGGCGATGTGGTTTTGGATAGCAGGGCGGCCAGTGACTCTGTAGTGGGGCCGAGCTTCTGCGGCAACTGTTCCAGCCAGAGCACCGGGATATCAAACAAGGCTGTGCCTTCTATCAGCATGGCCAGTTGCTGATGCAGCTGTTCACTCTTGTCCATTATCTGCGCCAGTTTACCCTGAACATCCACTATGACCAGCACACATTCTTCCGCTTTTAACATCTTGTTCTCCTTCTGGTTGGCCTTAGGACAGGTGTAAACGAGCCCTGCTTTTGCTTCAGTAAACCTAAGGACATTCAGTTAACGACAGGACAGGGCTTAAGCCAATAGGCCTTAGGTCGTAGATGATTGCGCTTTTTTTGTGCGCCTGAGCCTTGCTTGCACTTAATTGGTGCATATCTGCAGCTCTCAACCTGGTCCGTAAAAACTAACTCTTTATAAAACAAAAAATTAACATTTTGGCCTAATGTTTGAATTGCTTTTGGCATAACACCAATACAGCAAGGCGATTCTGGAGGTCTGGATGAAATTAGTCAGCGCAATCATTAAGCCGTTCAAGCTCGATGATGTCCGCGAAGCGATTGCGGGCATAGGCATTGAGGGGATGACGGTCACCGAAGTTAAAGGTTTTGGTCGGCAAAAAGGACATACAGAGCTCTATCGGGGAGCCGAGTATCAGGTGGACTTTCTGCCCAAGGTCAAGCTCGAGATAGCCACTAAGGCGGAGAATCTTGAGCACCTGCTGGAGGTCATCACCAATGCCGCTCATACCGGCAAGATAGGTGACGGCAAGATCTTTGTGACAGATCTGGAACAGGTTATCCGTATTCGTACGGGCGAAACAGACACAGAAGCGCTGTAAGGGGGAGAAGATGGAAGAACTGAGCAAATTGGGTACTACGGTCACAGAGCTGCGTTTTGCGCTGGACACCTTTTACTTTCTGATCTCCGGCGCGCTGGTGATGTGGATGGCGGCGGGTTTCGCCATGCTGGAGGCCGGGTTGGTGCGTTCCAAAAATACCACAGAGATACTCACCAAAAACATCTGTCTCTATTCAATTGCCTGTATCACCTACCTGATTGTGGGTTACAACATCATGTATGTGGACAATGGTGAGGGTGGCTGGCTGCCGAGCATCAGCACCTTGATAGGAGCTCAAGCCGCCGACGCCGACCATGCGCTGGAGTCTGATTTTTTCTTCCAGGTGGTATTTGTGGCCACTGCCATGTCGATTGTTTCCGGCGCCGTGGCCGAGCGCATGCGCCTGTGGGCTTTTCTGGCATTCAGCCTGGTAATGACGGCAGTCATCTATCCGGTGGAAGGTTACTGGACCTGGGGCGGTGGTTTCCTTTCCGAAGCCGGCTTTGTCGACTTTGCCGGTAGCGGCATAGTGCATATGGCCGGTGCGGCCGCGGCCTTGGCCGGTGTCTTGCTGCTGGGAGCCCGCAAAGGTAAATATGGCGCCAATGGCCAGGTTAACCCTATCCCGGGTTCCAACCTGCCGCTGGCAACCCTGGGGACTTTTATCCTCTGGATGGGCTGGTTTGGTTTCAATGGTGGTTCTCAGTTACTGGTATCTGATGCCGAAAATGCCAGCGCTGTGGCCAAAGTCTTCGTCAACACCAACTCGGCAGCGGCCTTCGGCGCGGTATCTGCACTGATCGTCTGTAAGATGGTGTGGGGCAAGGCCGACTTGACCATGATACTCAATGGTACTTTGGCTGGTTTGGTGGCTATCACGGCCGATCCCTTGTCGCCCTCGCTGCCGATGGCGGGTGTGATAGGCCTGGTAGCCGGCGGTTTGGTGGTGTTCTCCATTGTGGGCTTTGACCGCATCAAGATAGACGATCCTGTCGGGGCTATCTCGGTGCACGGGGTCGCCGGTTTCTTCGGTTTGATGATGGTGCCTCTGTCCAATGCCGATGCCAGTGTGACAGGGCAGCTGTTTGGCGCTGCGGTGATCTCTGCCTGGGTGTTCCTGGCGTCATTGCTGGTGTGGGGCGCCTTGAAAGTGACCATGGGGATCCGGGTGACCGAAGAGGAAGAGTACAACGGTATGGACGCGTCGGACTGTGGTATCGATGCCTATCCTGAGTTTGTAACTGTCAAGAACGCCAACTGAGAGGCCAAGAACGCCAATTGATAAGTCAAGAACGCCAGCTGATAAGCCATGAGTGTTCTTGAGAGATCAAGCAAGCTTCCTTCACCTTTAAGCCATCTCTTGTGAGGTGGCTTTTGGTTAGAGCTGGCTTTGGGGTTACCGGCCTTGTTGTTACCTGGCTTGGCGGGAGTCGGCCAGGAAAAGCGTATTTTGCGGCTATGGCGCTTGATGACAGACGCTCTTGGGGGCAGACTGAAAGCAGAAACAGCCTGGAGCCTAAGGGGATGGCGATGAAGACTCTCAGTGTAATGAAGCTGACCGGTACTTTTTTCGGCGCTTTGTTAGTTACCTTGCTGTGGCTTGGCAATGCCGAGGCAGGTCAAGTGGTGGTTCGTGATGCCAGTGAGCCCTTCGATGCCTTTGCCGTCAGGGATGAATTACTGCGTCAGCATGAGTGGCAGGAACTACTGCGCTCGCAGCAACAACTGGAGATCCTCCGCAGCCTGCCTGCCATATGTGTTCCTTACATGCGCCCCTATCGCTACTTTTCCTGCAATGGCCATTTTTATCGCCCCTATCTTTACCGGCAACAGCAGCTATATATAGGGATCCCCAAGCCGGGTTCTGAAGTTATCGCTCCCGGGAATGAAGGCTTGAACTAGGGGATATTCACATTTTGTCACCCTTTGGCGCGGCAGGAGTGGCCAGTCTGACTTAAGCTTTCAGTAAAGAAGCCTTAACTCAGGAGGCCTTATGTTCTCAGGCACTTTCTCAAGCGCTTTCTCCGGCTCTCTCACTCATTCTTTCTTTGGCACTCTATCCACTACCATCTTGAGTCGCTTAATTGGTGCGGTTTTGCTGCTGCTATTTTGCGGTTGCAGCAGTACCCCGGTGCCAAGCAAGATGGCTCTTGGCAGCCTGTTTCAGGATAACCAATTCAAAGAGGCAGGGAATATCCCCGAGCCCGCCGAGTTATTCGCCTTGCCTCCCGAGGCGGTGCAGTTGCTCAGAGGTGCCTATAGCCGCGGTGCACTCATCTCCAATCAGCAGTTGGCCCACGAGTGGTTGGCTGACTATATCCATGCCGACAAGGGCGGCTTTCGCTATCAGGACAACTATACCCGCACCGCCGCCGAAACCTTTCATGACAGGGCTGGAAACTGCATGTCACTGGTGATCCTGACGGCGGCCATGGCGCAACAACTGGGGATAGAGGTTGAATTTCGCGACGTGGAAGTGCCTCCGGTCTGGGATCGCCAAGGCGCCTTTTATCTGGTCAATGGTCATATCAACCTCAAGTTATACCCGCCCAAGAGCAATCAGGTCTTCCATGTTACCGAGCGTTCCATTCTGGTGGATTTCCTGCCCGAGCGTGCTGTGCGCAGCTATAAGGTCAATAAGATCAGCCAAAGTACTGTGGTCGCCATGTATTACAACAATGCGGCGGCCGAGGCATTGATCAATGAGAATTGGGATCTCGCATACGGCTTGCTGAAAAAGAGCCTGCAACAGCAGAGTCTGTTTATTCCGGCGCTCAACAGCCTGGCGGTGCTCTATCGCGCCAGAGGCATGGAACAGATGGCCGAGCGGGTCTACCGCTATGCGTTGACGCTTGAGCCGGAAAACATGACTACCCTCTATAACCTGGCGGTCATGCTGAGCAGCCAGGACAGACTGGATGAATGGGCCGAAGTGCACAAGGTACTGGAGCTTGCCCGGATCCGTAATCCTTATTACTACTATGATATGGCGCAACAAGCCTACATGGATCGCCAATATGATGAGGCGCTGAGTTGGTATCGAAGAGCGATTGAGAAGGCGGATTATCGTCACGAGTTTTACTTTGGTTTGTCCAGAACCTATTGGGCAAAAGGGGACTCCGACCGGGCAAAGAGTAATCTGCAAAAGGCGTTGGCGCTGGCCGGTGACGGCGAGCAGAAAAAACGCTATCAGGCCAAGTTGCATGCGATGGAAGGGCATTGATTCAAAAGCTTGGCTAAAAGAGCGGGGTTATAAAGGCGCAATTGGTTAAGCCAAGTTGTAGGGTAAAAAGCCCGATGCTGACATCTGTATCGGGCTTTGTTGCTTTTGGGTTATAAGTTGCTTTTGGGCTATAAGTTGCTTTGGGCTATAAGTTGCTTTCTGGTTATAAGTTTCTCTCTGCCTGAAAGCTGGCCTTAAAGGGCATCGAAACTCAGCGCCTTGTCGCGGTAACTCAAGCGCGCCATCTGCCCCATATCCTTGAGCTCAACTGCCCTGACACCATAGGGCGGCTTTAAGCCCGAATTTTGGATTAGCTCAAGGTTTAGAGGCAACTGCAGACTGTTTTGCTCTTGTGTCAGCCAGGCCGCTGTCTCACTCTGAAGTATGGCGATTTCCCGACCTTGGGCATTGGTCCCTGTCAGTATTGCCGACACCCCAAAACGACCACTTTGGGCCAGCTCCAGCGTAAAGTTGAGGGCGCTTGGCAGACCATTTTGCCAACCAACTTTGATTTCGGGTGCCAGCCGCGCCGATGGATAGAACTGCTTGAAGGCGGTCTTGACTGTACGTCGTACCAAGGTGTTATCCACCTGGGTCTCAATATCGACTACCAATTCACTGAACCCCGCATTGCTTGAGGGCATGGGCAGCTGCTCATTTTGCAGTCGCCAGCCGTTGCCACTTTGGCTGAGTTGCAGTGGGGTTTGCTTGCCGCTTACTTGCTGCAGCCGGGCAGTGGCCAAACGAGGTGAACCCAGGGTCTTATCGTTTTCAAGCGCCAGCTCCAACTCGAGATGGGTGTTGGCCTCGAGTGATGATGGGGTGCTTAACTTGAGATGATAGGCAGAGCCTTTCTCTTTGACATTAACCAGATAGTTGTCAGTGGCGGTCAGCGCTGCGGCGACCTGCAGGCGATAGAGGCCGGGCTTGATATCTGAGCTCAGCAACAGGGCACTGGAGTCATCATCCATTCCGGCGCTGGCCAGAGACTCAGAGTCTACGGCGCGGCGGATAAGGCGTTTGTTCTCAGTTTTGCCTGCGGCTGAGCTGAGTTGAACTGCGTCCGGAGCAATGCTCTTGGGGGCCGTCGGGGCGCCGCTGCTTTTATCCCAGCGAGGAGCCAGACGGATAACGCTGCTGCCTTGGGTTAATGGCAGCTCTATGCCTTGGTTAAGCTCGGCGCCTGTAACCATCAACCAGTATTCATCACTGCTGGCACTGGCGGTTTTGTCCGGCAGCTGGGCTTGATACTCCCCTGACAGCGCCCTGACAAAGCTGACATCTTCCCTGGAGGTATTCAAGGGCGGCAATTGCCCTGTATCCAGCTCTTCTGAAGCCTTGATATCGCTTGCCTGGGGCGGAGCCATGGCCAAGGTCAGGTTTTTGGGCTGCTGGTTCTGTGCTACCTTGGCATCATCCTGGCAACCCGCGAGGCTCAGGAGTATCGCTGCCAGCAGCGGTGTCTTGCTGATATGCATCTTCATACTTACGTCCTCAGATATGATTGCGCAGAAGGGTGTCGAGATTAAAACAGGCCCGGCGGCTTTGATGGTGACTCAAAGGTTCTCTGTCACGGGTTTTCTGCTTATCGGTAAACCAGACACTGCCGGCGGCACTCTGGGAGCTGCACTCAAGAAAACCGTCGGAGCAGTTATCCAACCAGTTTTGGGTGGTCTCCAACCCGACCTGGTACTGATAACCGCCGCAATAGCTGTCGCTGTCCCAAACTGCCGACTCCACGTCTGAGCCGACAACAGCTTCAAAAGGCTTACCCAGAGAAGGACGCCTGGCTGTGCCGTATAGCCATTGACTGTTGTATTGCGCCATCCAACCCACTTGCTGCTGTTTGACGGCGTCACTGTCGTAACCGAGCAGCCAGCCGAGACTGGTTTCAAACACATTGCCTTGAGTGACGGCATCGGCCAGTGGGGTACCGGCACTGGAAGGCGCCAGCGCTATCACTCGGCTGATGCTGTTGATCACAGCTGGATAACGTCCATCCCAGGTGGGATTGGACAAGACCCAGCGCACTATGTTGCCGCCATTGGAGTGGGTGATAAGGATCAGTTGATCCAGATTGCGGGCGTTGATAAAGCTCAGCAGCTGATCGACCAAACAGCCGGCAGCGGCCTCATCCCACATATATTGCTCGAAGTCACAGTTGATGACCTGATAGTTACTCGGGGTGCTGATACCTTGACGAACTGAATCGACAAACTCGCGGGTCCAGTAATCGTTCAGGGCATCGGTTTGTTTTCCTGTTCCATGGACAAAGGCGACGCCGGTGGCGCCATGACTCAGGGAGCAGACACTACAAAGACCCAACATCATCAGGGTGGTGGATATTTTCATGTCGCATTTCTCTTGTTGATTATCATTATTTTGTGAATGGATAAATATGCTTATCCGCTAATCAAGTTAGTTGTAATGTTTGCTTGCGGCAAGTCAATTACTGAAATATTGGCTAGGTTAAGCCAATTGGAATGGGTAGTTGTATATGTAGGAATTTATTGATTTTTTAGTTAAATATAACTGTTGGTCATGAGAGGTGGGAGCCACTTTTGAGCGCACTCTATAAATGAGTTACTTGCCTATAAATAGGAATTCAATAGGGTTTGATTCAAACCATGTGAGAGCTTGTAGCGATAAGGGCTAATCCTTGATTGAAAGGTGGTGTTGGTGGTTTGTTTATCAACAAGGCTGTGTTTAGGGAATTTCTCATTGGAAGGCAGGGATTATCATACAAAAAATAAGAAATAACATGAATTGCAGAGAAATCCATATAAGTTAATTGCATTGGTTGAATATAGCGGATAGATTGAAACTGTTATTCAAAACAAGAGATTCTTATCAATAGCCGGAGCTGTGTGACGTTTATGTATTACCAGAATGATGATGTACGGATTAATGAAGTTAAAGAGTTACTGCCACCGATAGCCATTCTGGAACGATTTCCGGCAACCGAACGCGCCTCATCCACCGTCTTTAAAGCCAGGAAGAATATTCACAAAATCCTGCATGGACAGGACGATCGCCTGCTGGTGGTGATAGGCCCATGCTCTATTCACGACCCTGAGGCCGCGCTGGAATATGGTGCGCGTTTGGCCAAACTCAGAACGGCCTATCAGGATCAGTTGGAAGTGGTGATGCGGGTCTATTTCGAGAAACCCAGAACGACAGTGGGCTGGAAGGGGCTGATTAACGATCCCTACATGGATAACAGCTTCAAGCTCAACGACGGCCTGAGAACGGCCCGCAAACTGCTGCTGGAATTGAATGACAGCCAGGTACCGACTGCGGGTGAGTTTCTCGATATGATTACCCCGCAATATATGGCCGACCTCATGTGTTGGGGCGCCATCGGCGCCCGTACCACAGAGTCTCAGGTTCACCGCGAGTTGGCATCGGGCCTGTCTTGTCCTGTGGGATTCAAAAACGGCACAGATGGCACCATCAAGGTGGCGATAGATGCCATTGGGGCCGCTAGCGCGCCCCACCATTTTCTGTCGGTGACTAAGTTTGGTCATTCGGCAATTGTGTCAACCAAGGGTAATGATGACTGCCATATCATTCTGCGTGGTGGACGCGAACCTAACTACAGCTCAGCTCATGTGAACCGGATATGTTCTCAGCTTGAGAAGGTTGGCCTGAAACCTAAGGTGATGATTGACTTCAGTCATGCCAATTCCAGTAAAGACTTCCGGCGTCAGATGTTGGTGGCTGAAGATGTCTGCGGCCAGATTGCCGCTAAACAGCAGGCGATTTTCGGAGTGATGGTGGAGAGTCATCTGGTGGAAGGGCGTCAGGATCTTAATCCCGGGCATCCTCTCTGTTATGGGCAAAGTATTACCGACGCCTGTATCGGTTGGGATGATACAGAGAAACTGCTGTCAATGCTCAATGACAGCGTGCTGAAGCGCCGTCAGGGTTGAGCGTCAATATTATAGGGTTAAAGGCGCCATTGGCGCCTTTACTTTTGGGCTTGCTGTGCCAGGTATTCGTTGGCCTTGGCCAGGCTGCCAAAGGAAGCTATCAGATTGTTACGGCCTTTTTCCTGGATCTCGGGGTTGCCTGATTCGATCATCATCCATACCCAGGTTTGGATCAGTGGCAGGGGCGGGTATTGAACTTTTGAATCCAACATAAGATTTCCTTCAACAGATACAGTAAAAAATCGGTGCGGACCGGTTTGTTTGACATTTTTGAACACTCGTTGCCGCCCGTACTTAGCAGGAAAGAGTAGCAAATTCTTTTTTCATGCATAACCATCTTTCCGCTCTTTGGAGGAATTTTGGCGATAAAAATTCCGTTGCTAGCCATTTAGTCTAGGTTAAATGTTATTTTTGTCATTCTAAAGTGCTGCTTCTGATGATTATTTCCGGGCGGTCAGCCAAACAGATCGCAGACTTGGGCCCCACTCACTGCTACACTCGGAACACTCTTTTCTCCTGGCAAGATGTATGCGTCCAACTCTTTACCTTGAAGGTCCCGTCGATAAGCTCAACTGGCAAGTGCTCAAACTTCTCTGGCCCTATCTGTTGGAATACAAGGGCCGGATTATCCTGGCGCTGCTGTGTCTTGTTGTGGGAAAACTCGCCAGTGTCGGTTTGCCTTTCCTGTTGAAGCATTTGGTTGATGACTTGGGGAGCGCCCAAACGGCGCAGCTGTTGGCCGTGCCTATAGCGCTGGTTTTGGCTTATGGCAGCTTGAGATTAGTCAATGCGCTCACCGGGGAGATCAGGGATACCCTCTTTGGCCGAGTGACCGAGAGGGCGATACGACGCCTGGGATTGCAGGTCTTTGAACATCTGCACCGGCTGGATCTCGGTTTTCACCTCGACAGGCGCACCGGCGGATTATCGCGGGACATAGAGCGCGGCACCAGCGGCATCAGTTTTCTGATGCGTTTTATGGTGTTCAACATAGTACCCACCTTGTTGGAAATCCTGATGGTGGTGGCCATTTTACTGTGGAATTATGGTATCTGGTTTGCGCTGATAACCTTCTGTTCCGTGCTGGCCTACGGTTTGTTTTCTGTTGTGACGACTGAGTGGCGTACCTCTTATGTCCGTGAGGCGGCGAAGGCCGACTCGGTATCCAACACCCGCGCTATCGATAGCCTGCTTAACTATGAAACCGTCAAATACTTCAACAATGAAGCCTATGAGGCGAATGAGTATGACAAGGCGTTGGCAGACTGGGAAGTGGCCAAGCGCAAGAATCGTCTGTCGTTGTTCGCCCTCAATGCCGGTCAGGCCACCATTATTGCTGTCGCCATGACTTTAATGCTGGGGCTGGCGGCCTTTGAAGTGACCCGTGGACAGATGACTGTGGGTGACTTTGTATTGATCAACGCCTTTATGATGCAACTCTTTATGCCGCTCAACTTCCTGGGTTTTGTGTATCGTGAAATTCGGGGGGCTTTGGCCAATATAGAGAGGATGTTCTCGCTGCTGGATAAGACTCCGCTGGTAAAAGACAACCCAGCGGCCAAGGATATCGTGCCGACAGAGGGCCTAATCAGTTTTGACTCGGTTGGCTTTGGCTATGGTGACAGGGAGATACTCAAGGGCGTGAGTTTTGAGATAGAGCCCGGGCAGAAGGTGGCTGTCGTGGGTGAAAGCGGCGCCGGTAAATCGACGTTGGTGCGCTTGTTGTTCCGCTTTTACGATGTCAGCCAAGGAGCGATTCGGGTCGATGGTATCGATATTCGCGATATGACCCAAGATGCACTGCGCCGAGCCATTGCCATAGTACCTCAGGATACTGTGCTGTTTAACGATACTCTGTTTGAGAATATTCGCTATGGCCGCCCCGATGCTTCGGACGCCGAAATCTGGCAGGCGATAGAGTTGGCCCACCTTAAGCAGTTTGTTGAGGCATTACCGCAGCAGGCCCAGACCAAGGTGGGTGAGAGAGGCATGAAACTCTCTGGCGGTGAAAAGCAGCGAGTGGCAATTGCCAGGGCGATATTGAAGCGCTCGCCGATACTGATCTTCGATGAGGCCACCTCATCACTGGACAGCCGCTCCGAGCGGGCAATTCTCAAGGCGCTCGACGAAGTTGCCAAGGGTCATACCAGCTTGGTGATTGCCCACAGGCTATCGACAGTGGTGGATGCCGATAAAATCTTAGTGTTGCACCAAGGCCAGTTGGTTGAATCCGGATGCCATGACAGCCTGCTGGCCGCCGATGGATATTACGCGCGTTTATGGCGGATCCAGCACACAAAACAGTCAGATGAGTCGGTGCAAGTTCAGCATTGATTCAGTCTTGCTGCCGCATACTCGAAAGTCCAAAGTCGCGTCAGCCATGGGGGCAGCACAGATGGAAAACATTGTATTGCAGGTCAATATTGAAGGAATGCAGGACAAAGTCCGTACAGATTGGAATTGTCTGGCGGATGAGCTTAAGGCCCGAGGTATGGATGATGTTGCCCTCAATCAATTACATACCGAGTTACGTGCCGGGCTGAGAGTATCCACCCGCGGCCTGACTCTGTCTATGGTATCTGCAGAACCCTTTAATGAGGCGTTGGAAGGAATTATCAGTGAGTCAAGAAAGCAGGCTCAGTCGCAAGGGGAAGTGCGTAGCTGAGCCTGAGTTGATGCTATTTCTTGGTTTGGTTGCGGTCGGCTTGCCAGCCGTCGCACAGTAGGTTGAAACTATTTTTCGCTTCATTTAGCGGTGTCAGTTCAGTTATTTTACCGCCGCGATAACAGAGCATCTCTCCCTCAATCTCAATTAAACGGCTGCAATTCTTGCAGCTGAGCGATGCAGTTTTGCTCGTTTCCGGCTTGGGGACCTGACTGACAAATGTCATTTTCACTTCAAAATCCTCTGGAAGTGGCAAGTCTTGATTAGGCGCAAGATCTTACCACTTTTGTGATGCAACGCACAATCTAACCATTATTACGCTTCGCTGACAGTGACAATACCTCATTGATCGAAGTGAGCGTAGTATTTATCCAAAGATACCGACAGGCCACTTTGGGTAACGATTCTGACGTGGCGTGGTTTGAGTTGTCTTGGGTCAGTAACCCCGCAGGAGTGGGCCAGCATCCCCAGATCATGGTGCAATGCCTTGTTGTAGTTGGCGACTCGGGTGGATTTATCCCTGGGATCCAATCCTTGTTGCAGTTTCTTGTTATGGGTGGTTATCCCGGTGGGGCAGGTATCCTTGTTGCACTGCAGCGCTTGAATACATCCCAGCGCGAACATATTCCCTCTCGCTGAGGCGGTGAAATCCGCCCCCAGCGCCAGCGCCCAGGCGACTCTGGAGGGCGTGATAAGTTTGCCTGAGGCTATCACCTTGATCCTTTGCTTCAGTCCATGCCGCCGCAGTTGATCGACCAACAGTGGCAAGCTCTCTTTCAGCGGTAGGCCAACATAGTCCATCAAGGTTTGCGGCGCTGCGCCCGTTCCGCCATCGGCGCTGTCGAGGGTGAAGAAATCGGGAGCCGAGTCATGACCGCGTTGGTTAATCTCTTCCAGAAAATCTTCCAACCAGTGAGTATCACCCAAGACCGCTTTGATCCCTGTGGGTTTGCCTGTCACCTGTCTGACTCTGGCTATCATGTCGAGAATATCGCCGACATGATGAAACTCGATATGGCCGTTGGGACTGATGGAATCCTCTCCTGCTGGGATCCCTCTAATCGCGGCTATCTCTTCGGTTACCTTTACCCCGGGAAGAATTCCCCCCTTGCCTGGCTTGGCTCCCTGACTGAGTTTGATTTCGAACATTTTCACCTGAGAGTGAGCGGCCACTTCCCTGAGCTTGTCATCATCCAGGTGCCCTTCAGCGTTGCGAACGCCATATTTGGCAGTGCCTATCTGGAATACCAGATCGCAGTTTCCCTTGAGGTGGTGGGCGCTGAGGCCGCCTTCGCCAGTGTTGAGCCAGCATCCTGCCTGGGCTGCCCCATGGGAAAGGGCGGTAACAGCTGGGCGAGAAAGAGCGCCGAAACTCATGGCGGAAATATGGCAAATGGCGCTGGTGGCAAAGGGATGTTCGCAGTCAGGGCCAATAATCACAGGTGTTGGCGGTACAACGTCTTGATCCAGTGTGGGGAAGGCGGTGTTCATAAACAGTATGCTGCCGTTGGCTTCCAGTGGCCTGGTGGAGCCGAAGGCTATGGTGCGGTCGACATTTTTCGCCGCTCGGTAGACCCAACTACGCTCGGCACGATTGAAGGGGAGTTCTTCCCGATCGAGAGCGAAAAAGTACTGGCGGAAGAATTCGCCCATTTTCTCGAAGAAATATCGGAATCGTCCGACAACAGGGTAGTTATGCCGCACCGCCTGCTTGGTTTGCATCACATCGGCGATATACATATAAGTGATTACCAAGAGTCCTAAGCCGACGACTATCAAAAACAGGCCGGAAAAGAGTTCCAGGCCCCACATAAACCAGTTTTGCTCGCGCATCTTCTATCCTTATTGACTGCCAAAGTGGCTGGTTACCAGGCCCGTGGGCCCCTGTTCTGCCAAGGTGAGAATAAAAAGTTGATCGTATTGCTGCTCATCCAAACTAACAAGGGGGCCACCGAGTGCCTTGATGATGGCCGGAATCGTATTGCTATGGCCGGCGATCAGCACATTGCCTTGGCTGGCTTTGACCGCATCAGCTATGGCATTGATGTGAACCTCCAAGCCGCCTTTGGCTGGAAACACCTCAATCCTGAGTTGTTTGGCTGTTGCAATTGGTCCCAGGGTTTCCTGAGTTCGGCGAAACTCACTCGACATCAGCCTTTGCAGTTGGGTGTCCTGTAGTGCCGCTGCCAGAGCCTCGGCTCGCGCCTTACCGGCGGCTGTCAGCCCGGGATCGCTTCCCTGAGCTTTTTCCGCGTGCCTAACCAGGAATATGGTTTGATTAGTGTTGGCGGCCTGGGACGGCAAACCAAAAAGCACTGAAAGACAAAGCAGTAGAAAAATTCTTACCATTTTTATTTTCTATCAAATACTTAAATAACATGTGGGATCATAGCCCGAGTATCGGCCTGGGTAAACAATCACTAAACTAATTGCTGAATTGGTCGATAATTAACCTGGGACACGCTTTTCATACGAGGAAACCAAGATGGAAATCCGCAATCATGGCGCTCAGGTCTCTGAGGTGGCCAAGGATAAGACCCAACAACTGGATGGTAATCATGGCAAGGCGGTATCTGAAGTCGCCAGTAGCAAGAGCATCCGCCATGTCAGTCAGCAGTTGATGAATAACGCTATTCTGGCGGCGCAGGAGGAGGTAAGTCTCAATAGTGGCAACGAACCCATGAGTCTCTTGTATCGCGCCGCGATTGAGGCCATCAATGAAGAACTGGCACCCTACATGGGTGAAAATGCCCTGCAGCAGGTGCAGGAGCAGCAGATAGATACTTCTCCCGAGGCCACGGCCGACAGAATTGTTAGCTTTGCGACTCAGTTCTTCAGTGTCTACCAGCAGCAAAATTCCAGCATGGACTTTGACAGTCAGCTGTCCGGTTTTATGGACGTTATCGGCGGCGCCATAGATCAGGGCTTTAAAGAGGCGACGGATATCCTCTCCGGGCTCAAGGTGCTGGAAGGCGAAATCAAGACTGGGGTGGATGAAACTTACGCTCTGGTACAGCAAGGGTTGCAGGCATTCAGAGATAGCTTTAGCACAGAGCAGGAATAATCGAGATCATGCGAAATCTTACCTGCAGATAACCCCCTCACTATGAGGGGTTTTTGTTGGTTGAATATGGGGTTATGCTGCAATAATCGTCTTGTGTTACCTAAGGAGAAGCTATGTGGACTGAAGGTCGGGTCATTGAGCGTATCGATTGGAACAGCAAGTTATTCAGCCTGAGGATTGCCGCCGAGATAGCACCGTTTATTGCCGGCCAGTTTATCAAGCTCAGTCAGCTGCGGGATGATAAACGTATCGCCCGGGCCTATTCGCTGGTGAATGCCCCTGGGACTGACTATCTTGAAATACTGGCGGTGGCGGTAGATCAAGGCCAGTTGTCACCGGATCTGCAATCTTTGCAGCCGGGTGACAGTATTAGCGTGACAGACAAAGCCACCGGCTTTATGACTTTGGATGAGATCCCAAAAGGAGAATTACAGGGGCGTCACCTGTGGTTTTTGGCAACAGGTACGGCTGTGGGGCCGTTTCTTTCCATGTTGGATACTCCTGAGCCTTGGCAGCGGTTTGATAAGGTGGTTCTGGTTTACGGGGTAAGAGAAGCGCAGGATCTTGCCTATCTCGATAAGATCCGCGGCTATCAACAGGCCTATCCCGAGCAATTTGTGTTTGTGCCCTGTGTCACTCGTGAAGATTTTGATGGTGCGCTGCGTTGTCGCATCCCGGATGGCCTGCAAAGTGGTGAGATAGAGGCCAAGGTCGGGCTGAACATAAGTGCAAAGGACTCGCAATTGATGCTTTGTGGTAATCCCGGGATGATCCAGGGGGCTACGGCGGCACTTATCGATAAAGGCTTGGCCAAAAACCTGCGCCGGGCCCCAGGACAGATAACAGTCGAAAAATACTGGTAACAGGAGAGTCTGGATGCAGCTCTATTACTCTACAGCTTCGCCTTATGCCCGCGTGGTCAGGGTCATTGCCCGCGAGCTGGGTTTGGCGTTGGATGAAAAGCTGGTCAATCCTTTCGATAACAGTGACGAGTTACTGTCGGTTAACCCTTTGGGGAAAATTCCCTGTCTGCTTTTGGATGATGGCGCCGCACTGTTCGACAGCGAAGTCATAGCTCGCTTTCTGGACGACAAATTCGGCCAGAATTGTTTCTTTGGACCACCCGGAAACTGGGCTTATGAGTGCCAGTTCTCGCTGCTCAAAGGCGCGCTGGATAGCGCCGTTGGCTTAAGGCAGGAACAGATGCGTGAAGAGGAGGGGGTTCGTTCATCTTTCTGGAGCGGCCGTTTCGAGCAGGCCCTGCTCAGAGCCTTAATGGAGGTGGAGCGTCAGGGAATTATTGCGAGCGGCCCACTCGATGCCAGACAGGTACTGCTGTTGGTGCTACTCGAATACCTTGATTTTCGTCATCCGGATCTCGACTGGCGTAAAGTGGCACCGGCCTTGGCATACTGGCTGGAATCGGCATCAATCAGGCAGAGTTTCCGAGATACTCGTCCTGGGTGATTTCTCGGTGATTTGCGGTTTGGCCAAGTCCGAGTAACGCCTGCCCTTGGGGTGGGTTCTACGATTGGTTTCACCGAAGACGCCATAGAGGTCACGGCTCATGCCATAGTCCAGTCGCCGATCGCTGAAGGGAACTCTTCTGTCTTCATGATGTTGATACTTGCAGTCGCATTGGCTGCAGTCACATTCCGCCAAGGGGAGCCGGGGCGCCTCCTTTGACAGAAAACGCTTGCCTTCAAGCGCTCTTATCGCTTGGCAGGCATTTGGCGCCAACACTATGGAGACACAGTGATATTGTTTCTCTTTGGGGGCAGAGGGTCTGTCCTGACGACGCTTTTCAGGTCTTAACCTGTGACGGAACAGAAACAAGATCAGTAGCAAAGACACCACAGCCAGCAGGATTTCCAAAATATCCAAGATACTTCCTCTCTCCATGTATAAGTTTTAAGGTTCAGTTTAGTTTAGTTTGCGACAATTTGGCCGATTCCAATCGCTTTGCTCCCAGCCACTGCCATTCTGTCTGTTTTCATCTGTATTCCCCTTGTCAGAATTTTTGCATTAGGCTGAAAATAAAGTTGATTAGAAATAGTTCTCATTAAATTACTCATCCAACATGAGGTACTGAATAATATGAGCTACAAGACAGGTCTGATACTTGGCAGTGCGTTGGCCGCATCCAGCTTGATGTTGCCGGTGGTTGCCGCCGATGAGGTGACGGTTTATTCCTATCGTCAGGAGTTTTTGGTCAAGCCCATTCTGGATGACTTCAGTCAGGCTACCGGGGTGAAGGTTAATTTTGTGTTTGCCAAAGATGGCATTGCCGATAGATTGGCCCGTGAAGGACGCTTATCACCGGCGGATCTGGTGCTGACGTCTGACTTTTCCCGCTTGCAGGAATTGGTGGACAAGCAGTTGGTCAAACAGGTGGAAAGTGACACACTCAAGCAGAATATTCCGGCCCAATACCGGGATCCCGAAGGAAACTGGTACGCCCTGACTATGAGGGTGCGTAATCTCTATTCCAGCAAGGAGCGCCTCGGGCCGCTGACAATCAACTATGAAGACCTGGCCGATGCCCGTTACAAGGGTAAGGTGTGTATGCGTAGTGGCAAGCATCCCTACAACATAGCGCTGGTAGCCTCTATGATAGCCCACCACGGTGAAGCCGATGCCAAGAGTTGGCTTCAGGGACTGAAGAGTAACTTGGCCCGGAAGCCTCAGGGTAACGATAGGGCGCAGGTGCAGGCGGTAAAAGAAGGTTTGTGTGATATCGCCATCGGCAACAGTTATTACTACGGCAAGATGCTGCAAGATCCCAAACAGCGGCCATGGGCCGAAGCGGCGGTGATCAACTTCCCGAATCAGGAAAATCGTGGTGCCCATATCAATGTCTCGGGTATGGCGCTGGCCAAGCATGCGCCTAACTCGGCCGATGCTCTCAAACTGATGGAGTATCTGTCTTCGGATGCCGCCCAGCAGAGCTATGCCGAGGTCAATATGGAATATCCGGTCAAGGCTGATGTACCTGTCTCAGAGTTGGTGGCATCTTGGGGAGACTTTAAAGCCGATGATTTGCCTGTCTACAAGTTGGCAGAGCATCATCAGGCGGCGCTGAGACTGCTCGATGAGGTTAAGTTTGATCTCTGAGCTTGAAGGCGTTTCTGCAAAGGCTATGGGGGAATAGCTGTGATCCTGACCTTCTCCAGAGGCTGGTCGTGGGCGGGGTTTATCGTCTGCGGCCTAATGGTGGCGCCGTTGCTGGCGCTGGTCATGCAGGCGTTCGAACCGGGTGAAACCCGCTTTGGGCAGATGTTTGCCACTGTGTTGCCGTCATACATAGCCAATACTTTCTGGCTGATGTTGGGAGTGAGTGTCGGCAGTCTGCTTTTGGCGGTGCCTGCTGCCTGGCTGGTGGCGCGCTGTGAATTTCGCGGCAGGCGCCTGTTCCAGTGGGCTCTGTTGTTGCCGCTGGCCATGCCGGCCTATATTGTCGCTTATGTGTATACCGATTTACTGGATTATGCCGGGCCTGTGCAGCGGTTTTTACGCGCAAGCTTTGGCTGGCAATCGGTAACCGACTACTGGTTTCCCGATATTCGAACTCTGGGCGGCGCCACTGTGATGTTGTCGCTGGTGCTCTTCCCTTACGTTTACCTCTTGGGGCGCACCGCGTTTCTGGAGCAATCCTTAAGTTTGCAGCATGCGGCCAAGGTAATGGGCTGCTCGCCATGGCAGAGTTTCTGGCGTTTGTCGCTGCCAATGGCGCGCCCGGCGCTGGCGGCCGGTGTCGCCCTGGTGGCCATGGAAACCATGGCTGACTTGGCGACGGTCAATTATTTTGCGGTATCCACCCTGACCACGGCTGTCTACGATACCTGGCGAGCCTATGGTGACTTGGCGGCCGCCGCCAAAATTTCGCTATTGATGTTGCTTGGTGTTTTTACTCTGTTTGCGCTGGAGCGTATGGCGAGGCGTAAACAACAATTATTTCAAAAGCAGCTGTTGCTTGAGGCGCCGGAGCCTTACCGGCTTAAAGGTTGGCGTGAGTGGTTGGCGCTCGGCTACTGCTCGCTGTTGCTGCTGCTGGCCTTTGTTTTGCCATTTGTCATTCTCGGCAGTTACGCCTTGGATTACTGGCAGCAGAGCTGGAACAGTGACTTTTGGCAGTACAGTCTCAACAGCCTAACGGTTGCCGCCATCAGCAGTGTATTGTGTTTGCTTTTGGCTATCCTCTTGGTGTTCATTCGCCGCCTGAGCCCGCGAAAGTGGGACATGCTGCCATCCCGTCTGGTCAGTACCGGCTATGCACTGCCGGGCACTGTGCTGGCGATTGCCGTGCTTATTCCGCTGACCTGGCTCGATTTCAGAATTGATGATCTCTACGCTCTGTTCGAGCGTCAAGGCCCGGGGCTCTTGTTCACCGGCAGTATCGCCGCCCTGGTGCTGGCGTTTTGTATTCGCTTTGCCGCCATCGCCATCGGCAGCATAGAGAGCAGTTACAAACGGCTGTCGCCTTCTCTTGACATGGCGGCCATCAGCCTGGGCAAGACACCGGGTAAAGTACTGGCATTAATCCATCTGCCACTGCTGCGCAGCGGTATTTTTGCCGCTCTGCTGCTGGTATTTATCGAGGCGATGAAAGAGTTGCCGGCTGCCTTGTTGCTAAGCCCTGTCGGGTTTCACAACCTGGCTACCCAAGTGTTCCAATACGTCTCCGATGAGCAGTTGGAGCAGGGGGCGTTGGCGGCTATTGTTATTGTGTTGGTGGGGCTGGTGCCCTTGATTTATCTCAACCGTTCGCTGGAGCAAAACAACTGATGTCGACCCTGAGTGTCAAGCAACTCCATAGCCATTATGGCGCCTTGCAGGTGCTCAAAGGGCTGAGCATTACTTTGCAAGCCGGTGAAATTGCCGCCCTGCTCGGACCCAGTGGTTGTGGTAAAACGACTCTGCTCAGAGCCATTGCCGGACTGCAGCCGGTCTCCGCCGGTGAAATTCATATCAGCGGCCGTGCAGTAACCACGGATAAGCTGCAGGTTCCGGGAGAGGAGCGTGGCGTGGGGATGATCTTTCAGGACTATGCCCTGTTTCCCCACTTGACGGTCGCGCAGAATATCCTCTTTGGTGTCAAGGGGTTGAACAAGGCGCAGCGCCTGAGCCGGCTCGAGGAGATGTTGGATTTGGTCAAGCTCCCGGGGCTTGGTGAACGGTATCCCCACGAGTTGTCCGGCGGTCAACAACAGAGGGTGTCGATTGCCAGGGCGCTTGCCTATGAACCTGAACTGCTGTTGTTGGATGAACCCTTCTCCAATATAGACGCCCAGGTACGCGGCGAGCTGATGCTGGAGATTCGCGCGATCCTCAAGAGCCGTAACGTCAGCGCCGTATTTGTGACCCACAGTAAGGATGAGGCCTTTGTTTTTGCCGATACCCTGGCGCTGTTTGAAGATGGAAAAATAGTGCAGCAAGGCTGTGCCGAAACTCTCTATGCCAACCCGGTCAATCGCTATGTGGCGGACTTTCTCGGCAGTGGTAATTATCTTATGGCCAAGGTCAGCTGCGAGCACTGTGTCGATACTCAAATCGGCCGCCTTAAGAGCTCTTTGCCCCATGGTTTGCCACTGAACTGGCAGGGTGAGTTGTTGCTGCGGCCACAGCAGTTGGAGTTACAACCCGACGAACAGGGGCTGGCCGTGGTTACCGAGCGGCGTTTTCTGGGCAATGTTTGCCATTATGATGTGCAGCAAGAGGGCGTCACTCTCGAGGTTCGTAGTCATCAGGTACAGTTTTCTCCAGGGCAGAGAGTCAGGCTGTCGACACTGGAACATCCGCTGGTGTTGTTCGGTAACGACTGTTAATAACAATTGTTTCATAAGTTTGCTGTGGGTGATAATTTGTTTGTCTCTGTGTTATACCAAACAATCGGTTTGATTGAATTCACCATAGGTATTCACTGAACCCCGGACTCGCCCATGCGCCGCTCCGGGATGAGAGCGGAGGCGAGATGCATAACCACAGCAATAATAAAATGCAGGACGCACAAGGGATACGGAATATCAGCAACAGCTCATGTCGTCAGCTGTTACTCGGCGTCATCGGGAGTTTGGCTGTTTGCTGCAGCACGGGAAGCATGGCGATGGATAGAATCACGGGCGCGGCCTTTGCGAGCCGCTCTGAAGTCTATGCGGTTAATGGTATGGCGGCAACCAGCCAACCACTGGCGACTCAGGTGGCGGTCGATATTCTCAAACAAGGTGGCAGCGCCGTGGATGCCGCGATTGCCGCCAATGCCATGCTGGGGTTGGTGGAGCCTACTGGTTCTGGCATAGGCGGCGATCTTTTTGCCATTGTCTGGAGCGCCAAAGAGCAGCGGCTCTATGGGCTTAATGCCTCTGGCCGCAGTCCGGCTTCTCTGACGTTGGAGATGCTCAAGGCCAAAGGGCTTGAGCATCTGCCGCCTTATGGACCTTTGCCCGTATCCGTGCCCGGTGCCGTGGATGGCTGGTATGAACTGCATGACAAGTTCGGCAAATTGCCCATGAAGGATAACCTGGCGCCGGCTATTCATTATGCCCGTGAAGGATTTCCGGTTTCCGAGCTCATCGCCTTCTATCTGGCGCGAAGCGGTGACAAGCTGGCCAAATACCCGGGGTTTAAAGAAACCTATATGCCAGGCGGCCGCATGCCGGCCGTCGGTGAATTGTTTCGAAATCCGGCTTTGGCCAACAGCTATGAAAAAATTGCCAAGGGGGGCCGGGACGTCTTTTACAAAGGAGAGATAGCCCGCAGTATTGCCGCCTATATGCAACAACAGGGCGGTTATCTTTCCTATGAAGATCTCGCTTCTCACAAGAGTGAGTGGGTTGAACCTGTATCGGTTAATTATCGGGGCTATGATATCTGGGAGCTGCCCCCCAACGGCCAGGGGATAGCGGCACTGCAGATCCTTAAAACCCTGGAGCCATTTAATCTCAAGGCCATGGGGCTGGACAGCGCCGAATATGTGCATCATTTCGTGGAAGCAAAAAAGCTGGCGTTTGCCGACCGAGCCAAGTTCTACGCTGACATGGACTTTGCCAAAGTGCCGGTAGCGTCACTTATCTCCAAAGAATACAACTACGCCAGAGCCAAGCTTATCGATGCTGACAAAGCCGCCGCCAGTGTTGAGCCGGGTAATCCCAATCTTTTACACGGTGATACCATCTATCTCACTACCGCCGATAAAGAAGGCAATATGGTGTCCCTCATCCAGAGCAATTATCGTGGCATGGGCTCAGGCATGACGCCTCCGGATTTGGGATTTGTGCTTCAGGACAGAGGCCAACTGTTTGATCTCACTCCCGGGCGTGCCAATTCCTATGCACCGGGTAAAAGACCGTTTCATACCATAATTCCGGCCTTTGTCACCAAAGATGGCAAGCCCTGGCTCAGCTTTGGTGTCATGGGGGGAGCCACCCAACCCCAGATGCATGCCCAGATCATGATTAATCTGATTGATTTTGGCCTCAACCTGCAGGAGGCGGGCGATGCTCCGAGAATATTGCATACAGGTTCCAGCCAACCGACCGGCGAGCAGATGACAGATGGCGGTTATATCAGCCTCGAGTCGGGCTTTTCCATGGAAACCCGCCGTGAGCTGATGAAAAAGGGGCATACTTTAAGTGATTCTCTCGGGGCTTTCGGTGGTTATCAGGCCATAGGCGTCAATGTTGAAAGTGGCGTTTATCGGGGAGCGTCCGAGTCCCGTAAAGACGGGCAGGCATCAGGTTATTGAAAGTAATCGGCAAAAACGTGCGTGAGCTAATTCAAATTAATGCTCAAGTTGCGGATAATAAGGCCGAAGATGAATTAATCTGAAAGGGTAGATTGCAAATGGATACACAGGTTATGCCACGGGAACAGCTGGGGATCTGCGCAGAGGGAAATCTGCACAGTGTTTATCTGATGTTCAATGCCAACGAAGGCGGGGAGTCACAACTGCGCCCTTGCCTGGCCAATGTCGCCCAGTATTTGTATGAGCTGGCAGATCAGTATGCCGACAGTGCCTTTAATGCCTTTGTGGCGATTGGTGCCAACTTTTGGGATCACCTCTATCCGGGAAGCAGACCGGCTGAACTCAAGCCATTCCCCGCGATGGAGTCGGGTAACCGGGATGCGCCGGCGATAGAGTTCGATATCTTTATTCACCTGCGTTGTGATCGCCTGGATATTCTTCATCTGGTGGCCAATGAGGTCAACGAAATGCTGGAAGGCCTGGCCGAGCTGGAAGAGGAGGAGCGCGGGTTCCGCTTTATGGACAGCCGCGATCTGACCGGTTTTGTCGATGGCACAGAAAACCCCAAGGGCAGAGGTCGTCAAGCTGTGGCCCTGGTAGGGGATGAAGACGATGCATTTCGCGGCGGTAGCTACATTCATGTACAGAAATATGTCCACAATTTGAGTAAGTGGCACAGACTGCCGCAGAAAAAGCAGGAAGACATCATAGGCCGCACCAAGCAGGACAACATAGAGTACGCCTCGGAAGACAAACCGCTGACGGCGCATATCAAGCGGGTAAATCTCAAGTATGACAATGGTGAGTCGATGGAGATCCTGCGTCAGAGCATGCCTTATGGTTCAGTCAAACAACAGGGATTGATGTTTATCTCTACTTGTAAGACACCAAGCCATTTCGAAAAGATGCTTCACAGTATGGTTTTCGGTGACGGAGAAGGACACCATGATCACCTGATGCACTTTACTCAGGCGGTAACAGGTTCCTCTTTCTTTGCCCCATCTCTGGATTTTATGATCCAGTTTGATGATTAATAACGCGATAGCGACAAAAACGCCCCTCATTGAGGGCAACGTAGTTCACTTAAGCGGAGCTGCCTTGTGATTAACAGGATA
>NZ_JWGX01000066.1:0-23360 GCF_000813075.1 Shewanella sp. ECSMB14102 | reverse complement strand
TCCTTTTGGGTGTATATTACTCAAATGACACAGATTTATGAACACTACCAGTTTATCACATGAACATATCAACAGCTTTTTCTAACACGAATATTCTGTGGCCACTATGAATGAATACGCGAGCAAATAAATCAACTTGCCATGACCAGGATCATCATTGCACACCGCCCTAAAACTATTAAACAGACAGATAGGGTATTGGTGATGCACATAGGACAACTTCATACACCCGAATCTATACAGCAGCAAGGAGCGTAACTTGGTACTTAGGCAGTTTGGGTTAACTTCAATGGAAAGCTGCTTAAGTCAAAGGCACAGTCAAGGTTTTGCGGCCGACCATGCCTTTGAAAGGGCGCTTGATGAGCCCATCAAGCAAACACAACTTAGTAGTTTAATGTAAGGAATGCATTATGAAAGAATTAACTGTCAATGAGATTGAACAAGTGAATGGTGGTAATTGTTTATATGCTGGTCAAGAGTATAGTACCGGTTCAAAGTTAGAACAGGCTGGAGAAGTGTTAACATGTCAATCAGACGGCTTATGGGGTTAAGCTCATGAAAGTATTATTAATATTGGCTCTAATGCCTATATCTACATTTGCAGGTGACTGTGAGACATTAAAGTCTGCTAGTGTTAGCCATAAAAAAGTAGATGAAACGAAGTATTGTTACTATGAATCGAAAGAGTACTCACTAGGCTCTAGGCTTAAGCAGCTAGAGCAGGTAATGGCATGTGTTAAAAGCAAGGCTAATGACCAGCTTATTTGGAGCAAGATTTAGCACATAGTATTAAATATGCTTCTTAATTCCAACACAAGGAATACGTTATGCACGAATTAACTATACATGAAATTAAAAATGTGTCAGGCGGGTTCCATTGGCTAGCTAATTTATTTGGTACACGAACAACATTGCTACCAATGCTACCAACCATTGACGTCGAGATGGTTTAATTTACGGTCCGTCATGGACTTTCTATGGCGGACATCTATATTGATGGTGGGCACCTATATTATGAAGAAAAACCCAATCAAAGCTAGATGTCCAAAGTGTGGTTCTAACTCAATTAGGGTTTTACGTACTCCGAAAAACCTTATTTTGGAAGCGACAAACATTATTTCTTGGTCAATAATTGGTGTTGAGGTAAATGAGGTTTATGTTTCCTGTAATAATTGTGGAAGTGTTTATAAAGGGTAATTTTATTTTGAATGGTGGATTTAATTCTGTATGAGTTGTTGGCTCTAGCGACACTTATTTGTATTAGTCGCGAGTTGATCTGACAGGAAATTTTGCGGCAACCAATGCCACAGCCACACTGTAGCAATCTGTCTTTAGGGAACGACGAATCTCACCGCAAGGATGATACGCACGAAATCTCAGGGGGATTTTATAGCGAAATGATAGGTAGTTTTGCGTAACTGGATGTACTGCATGATGTACCACACTTTGTAGCAAAAATTGATAACAAAGCTAAAAACACCATACAGAACATCCACTTACAGAATAGGTGAGTTGGCCTATAAGCCGGGTCCTGTTCTCCCGAAGGAGCGGCAGTCATTCCTCTAGGCCTGCAATCGCTCACAGGCTCAAGCAATCTACCCGGTTCCAACGCGAGCCACGCATTAATTCCGAAGAATAGTGGAACCCTATTTGATCTTGCTCCGGGTGGAGTTTACCGTGCCGCGAACTGTTACCAGCCGCGCGGTGCGCTCTTACCGCACCCTTTCACCCTTACCGGCCCGAAGGCAGGCGGTCTACTCTCTGTTGCACTGGTCGTCGGCTCACGCCGCCCAGACGTTATCTGGCACCCTGCTCTATGGAGCCCGGACTTTCCTCCCCGTTCTTGCGAACGCAGCGACTGCCCGGCCAACTCGGCGCGGATTATAGCCCATAGCGGGCTTCACACCAAGGCATTTCCTTACCAGCCCAGCTCCAGCCCTTTTTTATAGAGAGCGTTTTTCTTCAACCCATGGATCTGTGCCGCGATGGCGGCCGCCTTCTTCAGCGGTAATTCATCACAGAGTAGTTTGAGGGTATCCAGCGCCGCGGCGGGCGTTTCGTCGGCTTCTTCACTGACAAAACCGTGCAGCATAAGCACAATTTCACCGCGCTGCTGGTTGGCATCGGCTTCTACCTGCGCCAGCACTTCGGCCGTGGTACCGCAGAGGAAGGTTTCAAAGGTCTTGGTCAGTTCCCGCGCCATCACCATCTGCCTATCCGGCCCCAGGACCTCCACCAGCGACTTGAGGCTGGGCAAAATTCTGTGGGGTGACTCATAGAAAATCAGGGTGCGCGGGTCTTCTCTAAGCGCCAGCAGTTTATCCTGACGCCCTTTGTCTTTGGCCGGTAAAAAGCCTTCAAACGAGAAGCGATCCGAGGGCAAGCCAGATGCCGACAGCGCGGCAATGGCGGCGCAAGGGCCGGGCAGCGGGATCACCGGATAACCGGCGGCGCGCACATGGGATACCAGGTGATAGCCGGGATCGGAAATCAGCGGCGTGCCGGCATCGCTGATCAGCGCTATGGCTTCACCTTCGCCGAGGCGTTCAACAATCCACTGCGCCCGGGCACGTTCATTGTGGTCATGCAGCGCTGTCGTGCGGGTATCTATGCCAAAGTGGCTCAGCAATTTACCGCTGTGGCGAGTGTCTTCACAGGCGATCAAAGCCACCCGATTCAGTACTTCCAGAGCCCTGGGGCTCAAGTCCCCCAGGTTGCCTATGGGAGTGGGAACTATATACAGCGCGACCGACAGGTCCATAACTACCTCGGAGATGAAAGTGCCGAGACTTTCGTCAGGCACAATAGAAGGTTAAACTAGAGCCAGCATCTTACCAGAGTGAAGCCCTGTGTTAAAAAGCCTGAATAGAGTTAAATACATTTCTGCTGTGATTCTGCTTGCCAGCCTGTGGGGCTGTGGCAGCACGCCGTCGGCAGACAAAGAGCAGCTGGCCGTCGTTTCCCTGGTCAGTGCCCCGCAAGCCCCGGCCGAGTATTTGGCATTTGCCGCCAAGGCGCCCAGCAAGGAAAACCGCGAGCGTTATCTGTTGTTGGCCGCCAATGCTTACCTCAAGCAAGGGGATACAGATGCCGCTGCAGATATTCTGCGTTCAATGCAGGCCGGGCTGAGCCCGGTGGATGAAATCCAGGCCGAGCATCGTTTTCTCAGCGCTCGCCTGCAGGAGCTGACCGGCAAGAGTGCCGAAGCGCTGAATACCTTGAATTATCCCGGTAATTGGCAGCTACCCGATTGGCAGTGGGCCAGTTATCACCAGGCCCGTGCCCGGCTGTTTGCTGCCAACCAACAACCCGTGGAGCAAGTGCGTGAGTTGAGTCAGCTGAGTCAGTATCTGCCGGTAAAGGCAACCGGCGAGGTTAACGACCAGATCTGGCAATTGCTCAAGCCACTGCAGGAAGAAACCCTGCAGAGTTTTGCCGCTCAAGAGAGCGATGCCGTATTTACTGGTTGGCTACAGCTGGCTTATCTGGCCAAGCACTACGCGGTGGATCCCTCAAGCCTGATCCGCCAGTTGAGTGACTGGCAGAAACGTAATCCTTATCATCCCGCCGCGGTGCAGTTGCCTTCGGATCTGCAACTGGCGCTCAGCGCCAAGCCTTACAGACCGAGCAATATCGCCGTGCTGCTGCCACTTTCGGGCCCAAGAGCCGGGGTCGCCAACACAGTGCGTCAGGGCATACTGGCCAGTTATCTGAGTGAACCGGACAGCAATGTCAGCCTCAATTTCTTCGACACAGCCCAAGGTGCCGATAAGGCCTATCAGCAAGCGCTGCAGAGCGGCGCCGAATTTGTGATTGGCCCACTGCTGCAAAACGAAGTGGAACAAGTGATGGCGGCCCAGCAAGCTGCCGGGGCAAGTACGCCGCCACAACTGTTTCTCAACCAAATAGATAAGCTGCAACCGCAACAAAATAAGTACTACTTTGCCCTGTCTCCCACTCAGGAAGCCAGCGATGCCGCCAGACGCATGTATCAGGATGGTATACAGGTGCCACTGCTGCTTGCCAGCAATGATGCCGTAGGCCAACGTATGGCCCAGAGCTTTAAGCAAACCTGGATGGAACTGACCGACAGTGATGCCGAAGTCCACTTCTATGACAACGGCGACAAGATGCGCGAAACCGTGGAAAGCGCCCTCGGCGTAACGGACAGCAAGGCGCGGATCCAAGCCATTAAGGCACTGCTCGGCAGCAAGGTGAAGGCCGACTTCCGCTCCCGTACCGATATCGATGCCATCTATATGATCTCGGGGATTCAGGACTTACCGCTGCTGAAACCCTTTATCGATGTCAATTTCAGTGTCTTTGCCGAGCAGGTGCCGCTGTATACCAGCAGCCGCGCCCGTCAGGAAGACAATGCCAAGCAAACCGCGATTGAACTGAACAATATCACCATCAGTGATATCCCCTGGTTACTGCAGGCCAGTGAAGAAACCGAGGTGGTCAACAAGTTGTGGCCCACCTGGGGTAACGCCCAAAAACGCCTGTATGTGATGGGCTATGATGCCCTGCAACTGGTCAATCGTCTGGCCCAGATGCATGCCTTCCCCGGATATCAGTACAATGGCCGCAGCGGCCAGTTGACGGTGAGCCCGGATGGGGTGATTGATCGTCAGCTCAGCTGGGCCAAATACCAACGCGGCGTTTTACGGCCACTGTAAGCCGGCATATGGATCTGGGACAGGAAGGCGAGCGTCTGGCTCGCCAGTATCTGGAACAACAGGGTCTGACCTTTGTCGAACAGAATGTGCGCTACAGTTTCGGCGAACTGGACTTGGTGATGAAACAGGGCAGCCAATGGGTGTTTGTTGAGGTAAAATACCGCTCACCCAGCCGATTCGGTGGCGCTTTGCAGTCATTGAGCCAGGCCCAAATTGCCAGGCTTCGCAAGGCCGCCAGTCAGTATCTGCAGCAACACAGGATCAATGCTCCATGTCGCTTCGATCTACTGGCCATTGATGGCGGCAAGGTGAAATGGCTGCAAGACGCTTTTTAGTAAACGCTTAATCCAAAACAAATTTACACTTTTATGCCTGAAAAAAGCCACCGGCCTATGGCATGATAGCAACACTTGATAGTGAAGGACTTATCCATGTTAGAACGTATCAAAGACAGCTTCACCGAGTCGATTCAGACCAAGATTGACGCCGCAGAGGCGCTGCCTGAGTCCATCTCCAAGGCCGCAGAAATGATGGTGCAATGTCTGTTGGGTGGCAATAAGATCCTTGCCTGCGGTAACGGCGGCAGTGCCGGTGATGCCCAACACTTTTCCGCCGAGCTGCTGAACCGCTACGAAGTGGAGCGTCCACCGCTGCCGGCCATAGCTCTGACAACAGACACCTCAACCCTGACAGCCATCGCCAACGATTACAGCTATGACGAAGTGTTTTCCAAGCAGATCCTGGCACTGGGCCAACCCGGTGACATACTGCTGGCCATTTCCACCAGCGGCAATTCGGGCAACGTCATTAAAGCGATGGAAGCTGCACTGAGCCGGGATATGACCATAGTTGCGCTCACGGGTAAAGATGGCGGTGCCATGGCCGGATTGCTGAGCACCAATGATGTGGAGATCCGCGTCCCCTCCAACGTCACGGCGCGTATTCAGGAAGTACACCTGCTGGTTATCCACTGCCTGTGTGACAACATTGACCGTACCCTGTTCCCGCAGGACGAGCATCAATGAGACGTCTGCTGCCCCTGTGTCTACTGCTTACCAGTTTGACCGGCTGTGCCGGAGCCGTAATGGTGGGTGCAGTCGGCGGCGCCATGGTGGTCAACGATGAGCGCTCGCTCAAGACCCAGTTGGATGATACCAATGCCGATTTTAGTATCTCCAGCGCGTTGGGCGCGGAAGAGGATCTGAAGAATCAAACCAATATCACCGGCGTCAGTATGAACGGCAATGTACTGATGATAGGTCAGGCGCCCAACTCCATGCTTAGAGACAAGGCGATTCGGCTGGTCAAAGAACTACAGTTGGGTGGCAAGATCCACAATCAGATCCGTATTGGTAACCCGACATCCTTTACCACCCGCAGCAACGACACCTGGATCACCACCAAGGTCAAGGGACGGATGCTCAACGACAAGAATCTGGATGTCACCAAGATCAAGGTGATCACTGAGAATGGTGAAGTCTTTCTGCTGGGTTTAGTCGAGCGAGAGCAAGCCGATCTGGCAGTGGAAATCGCCCGCAATACCGCAGGGGTACGTAAGGTGATCAAGGTGTTCGACTACGTCACCCCTTAACAGCCAAATCCCTCGTCTATGCAAACAAGAGCCGGTTATACCGGCTCTTGTGCTTTCAGTTCACGGGTTTTCATCAGCTTGGCGATGGCGGGCAGGCACAAGGTTGGCAGCACCACCAACGCAGCCCCAATCCAACTCAGGGTATCCAGCCACTCATCGAACAGCAGCCAACCCAGGAAGACAATAAAGATCAGTCCGCTGTATTCAGCCACGGCAATTTCACTGGCCTTGGCCCTGCGATAAGCCAGAACACAGAACCAGTGATACGCCAGCAGGAAAGCATTGGATAACAACGCCACCCCGAGCAGTTGCCAACTGAGCCCGGCCAGTTGCTGCGACAATGCCACCAGCAGAGTCAGCGGCAGACTCAGCAAGTTGTAACAGAGCAAAGTCAAACTGGCGGCTTCGGTACCGGGCAGCTTTCGCAAACTCATCTGGTTCAAGGAGAAGGTAAAGGCAGAAACCAACACGGCGATACCGGCAAGTTCCAGTTCACTAGGCTTTAGGATCAACAAGATACCGACAAATCCCAGTGCGGCAACTCCCCACTGCAGCGGCGTGATCTGTTCCTTCAGAAATACAGCGCCGAGCACCATGATCATCAGGGGGGCCGAATAGAATAGCGAGCTGACAGTCGCCAAGGGCAGCGCCATCAGGCCAATAATCAAAAAGAGCGCGCCAACAGCTCCTGTGTTGGCACGCCAAAGGTGGAGCTTAAAATGAGAGGTGCCCGGACGACCGGCCTTGATCCACAAAGGCAACAACATGAGTACCGCCGTTATCTGGCGCACCAGCAGAAAGGTCGCCGCATTGGCATCATCCGGTAACCATTTGACCGACACATCATAAAATGCGCTAAAGAGATTTCCTACGGTCAATAAAATCAAACCGATAGCTACGGTTCTCTGCATCTTGGTTACCCTGAACGACTCTCAATCGGCGGCATCATATCCGGGTTAAAAACCAAATTGAAATGATGTTTTTTACCTATAAATGAATTAAATTCATACTAAATATCAAAACAGAGTCGCCAATGCGAAAACTTCCCCCTTTGAGAGCGCTGCAGGTGTTCGAAGCGGCAGCACGCCAGAGCCATTTTTCCCGCGCCGCCGAAGAGCTTTGTATCACCCAGAGCGCCGTATCCCATCAGGTCAGGATATTGGAGGAACACTTTGACGAGCCTCTGTTTCTGCGCCAGGGGCGCAGCCTTAAACTGTCACCCAAGGGGGAGATCCTCTATGGCGAATTGGAGCGAATATTTAACGAACTGGCTGACCTTGGCCGTTTGTTCGGCGAGCCCAATCGTGAGCTGAAACTGGCAGTTTACAGCTCTTTTGCGGTCAAATGGTTGATCCCCAGACTCAGCGACTTTCGCCGCCGTCACCCCGAGGTACAGATAAGGTTGGAGATGGTGGCCCAAGATCCCGAGCTCAGCGACAGTGTAGCCGATCTCTTTATCAGCGGTGGTCTCAAACGACGGGGATACTGGCAGACTGTGCTACACAAGGAACGGCTTATTCCAGTTTGTAGCCCGCAATTACCCCCCAGAGCCGGACAAATAACGATTCAGAGTCTGCAGCAGTATCCACTGTTGACCGTGGATGAAGGGCCACTGGGACTGGACTGGAACCGCTGGGCCGAGGCCAACTGTGTCACTCTGACCCCCAATCACAGGCAGCATATTTTCAGCCATGTGTTAATGGCCATAGAAGCAGCTATTGCCGGTCAAGGCATAGCACTGGCGTCAGACTTTATGGTGGAGGATGATATTGCCAGCGGCCGTTTGATAGAAGCTGAACTGCCGGATGTGCACACAGGATTTGAATTCACTTTTTGCTGTAAAGAGCGGCGCCTCAGAGAACCGGCGATAGCAGCGTTTGCCGATTGGCTGATGTTGATGGCAAGCCAGCCACAACCACAGTAATTCGCACGCAGCCACAAAAAAGCCGACCTTGTAGGTCGGCTCTCAAGATTGGCGGAATTACACCAGCAAGCCTATCTTCTCATAGACTTTCTTCACTGTGACTTCGGCGCGGGCCTGGGCCTTTTCGGCGCCCTGCTTCATCACAGACTCCAGGAAGGCCCTGTCTTCGCGAAACTCACGGAAGCGTTGTTGCAGCGGCTCCAACATACCAACCACGGCTTCACCGGCAGCCACTTTCAAATGGCCATACATCTTGCCTTCAAACTCGGCTTCCAGTTCGGCTATGCTCTGGCCTGTCACCCCGGACATCAGGCTCAGCAGGTTGGACACCCCAGGCTTGTTGTCTATGTCGAAACGCACCACAGGTGGCTCGTCACTGTCGGTCATCGCCTTTTTCAGCTTTTTCATCACCGCCTTGGGATCTTCCAGCAGGCCGATGACATTGTTGCGGTTGTCATCTGACTTGGACATCTTCTTGGTGGGATCCTGCAACGACATCACCTTGGCACCCAGCTCAGGGATAAAAGGCTCTGGCACTGTGAAGGTGTCACCATAGGCGTTGTTGAAACGGGTGGCGATGTCCCGGGTCAACTCCAGATGCTGTTTCTGATCCTGACCGACAGGGATCTCATTGGCCTGGTACAGCAGGATATCGGCCGCCATCAGCACAGGATAACCAAACAACCCGACGTTGATATTGTTGGCGTGCTTTTGCGACTTATCCTTAAACTGAGTCATGCGGCTCAGCTCACCCATCTGGGTATAACAGTTCAGTACCCACCCCAGTTGAGTGTGCTGCGGCACCTGTGACTGAATGAATACTGTACTCTTCTTGGGATCAACACCACAAGCAAGGTACAGCGCCAATGTGTCCAGGCAAGCTTCACGCAAGGCATTGGGATCCTGACGCACAGTGATGGCATGCAAATCCACCACACAATAGAGGCAATCATGGCTGTCCTGCATGGCCACCCACTGACGCAGGGCACCCATGTAGTTACCTATGGTCAACTCGCCTGAGGGCTGGGCACCGCTCAATACTATGGGTTTGGGACTGCTCATGAATTTCATTACTCCGATTGCTGTGGCGGCAAATGCGCCAAAATTTGCTCAAAATGATCGCATACGGCATCTGGGCCGCAAAGCCCAATATCTTCACCGTAGTTGTAGCCATAGGTCAAGCCGATTGAGGCAATACCTGCAGCTTTCGCCGCCAGAACGTCGTTACGGGAATCACCCACCATCAACATCTGCTGAGGCTGCAACTGCCATTTCTCCAGCAGATGAGTCAGCGGCAAGGGATCCGGTTTCATCTTAGTGAGAGAATCGCCGCCGAGAATTTCACTGAAAAATAACTCAATACCAAAAGCCTGCAATAAAGGGATAGTAAAGCGATAAGGCTTGTTGGTGACCACCGCCAACTTAAAACCTCTTTGCTGCAGGGTTCTGAGCACAGACTCAACCCCGGGATACAGCTTGCTGTAACGCTCAAGGCAAGCTTCATAATGCTTCATAAATACCGGCATGGCATCGGCCATGACAGAGGCATCCGGTTCAGCCCCCAGGCTAAAGGTCAGCGCGCGGCGCATCAACATCTCTGTGCCGTTGCCAACCCAGCTGCGTACCTGATCTTCAGTGCAACTTCTAAGCCCCAGATCGGCAAGCGTCGCTTGGGTCGCGGCGGCCAAGTCCGGCACACTGTCAACCAGAGTGCCATCCAGATCAAAGGCGATCGCGCTGATACTGCTTGCGATCATAACTTACACTCCCGCCAGTTCACTGCGCATTTGGTCGATAACCGCCTTATAGTCAGGCTGGCTAAAGATGGCTGAACCGGCAACAAACATGTCGGCACCGGCGGCGGCAATTTCGGCTATATTGTCCACCTTAACGCCCCCGTCGACCTCCAGGCGGATATCGCGGCCACTCTCATCGATACGGCGGCGTACTTCGGCCAGTTTATCCAGTGTCGATGGAATAAATGACTGACCACCAAACCCAGGGTTAACCGACATCAACAAAATCACATCCAGCTTATCCATCACATAGTCCAGGTAGTGCAATGGCGTGGCAGGGTTGAATACCAAGCCGGCCTTACAGCCGTGGTCACGGATGAGTTGCACTGTGCGGTCCACATGCTCGCTGGCTTCCGGATGGAAAGTGATAATAGAAGCCCCCGCCTTGGCAAAATCAGGCACTATGCGGTCGACCGGCTTCACCATCAGGTGCACATCGATTTCGGCGGTAATACCATAGTCACGCAAAGCTTTGCAGACCATGGGGCCTATGGTCAGGTTAGGTACATAATGGTTGTCCATCACATCGAAGTGAACCACGTCGGCCCCCGCATCCAATACGGCTTTAACATCATCACCCAGGCGGGCGAAATCGGCAGACAGAATGGAAGGAGCAATAAGATATGGGCGCATAGCAATCTCACAGGATGTTTAAGAAGTCGCCTATTTTACCCGCCAAGGCGCTCGGGCTCTATAGCCTGGCGCCCATTTCTGCCGTTGAAAAGCATCATAAGTTGGAATAAGGTTGTTACTTGGTAAAAAGCTGTTCAATTTATCAACGGCTTTGTTATAATCGACCAACGTCACATTTGGGGATGGAACAGGATGAACCAGAAACCGCAGGTTTTCACACACAGCATCAAGTCAGCAGTCATACTCGCTGCCGCCGCTGGCGTGGTGGGAGCGACTGCTGTTGGCTTCCAAAGCCTGGGTTCTTCCGCGAACAATCTGGCCTGCAGCTACAGCCAGGAACACGACTACAATCCCAATCTGCCTTCCAGCCATCCCAATAATCGCTGTGCGACTCAGGAAGATGACTTGAGCTGGGGGGGCTGGTTCAGCGGCAAGAGTCGTTCGGGCCAGTTCCATTTTGTCGACTTACTGGAGTTACTGCACGGCCATCAACGCAAACCGGTTGACGATATCGCCCCGGCAAATTCCAACAACGGTTTTTAAATGTTTGGCCGCTACTGGCGTTACCTTTACAGTACGCTGGCGGCCTTCTTCGGCGTGCAGAGTGAGTCCAATCGTGCCAGGGACTTCAGCGCCAATTCCTCACCTCTCCCTTATATCATCACAGCCGTGTTGCTGGCAGCACTCTTGGTGGTTGGACTATTGCTGCTGGTAAATCAAGTACTCGCCTGATTACTTTGGCAAAGATGACTTTCAGTCGTTCTCGTTGTGATAGGTTTCGTCGTACAAAGCCATCAGCTCATTCACCTTGGTTCTGCTGCTGCCCTTCTGGCTGATATTTCGCTGTACCTGAATCGTTTCCATTCTTGAACCATGGTACAGCTCACGGGTCAGCGGAATATCATGGTTGCTGATAAGCACTGGAATACCACGCTCAATAGCGGTATGACGAGAGTGCCTGGCCAGCAGCGCCTGGTCATCCAACGAAAAGCCGGCCCCAACATAAGTAGTAAAGCTGGCGGTGGTCGATAGGGGGGCGTATGGCGGATCGCAATAAATCACATCACCGCTTTGGGCCAGAGCAAACGCCTGCTCGTAGCCAATACAGCGAAACTCGGCATTTTGTGCCTTGGCGGCAAAGCCGCGTATTTCCTTCTCGGGAAAATACGGCTTCTTGTAGGAACCGAAGGGCACATTGAATGAGCCTTTACGGTTGTAACGACATAAGCCATTAAAACCAAAACGATTGAGATAGAGAAAATAGATAGCTCTATCGAAGGGATCGCGACTACGGTTGAATTTATCTCGGATCAGATAGTATTGCTCTTTGTCGTTCATCTGCGGCACAAACAACTCGGCCGCCGCCCCTATGTATGCTTCCGGACGAGTCTGAATGATGGAATAGAGATCGATCAGATCACGATTGATATCGCACAGCAGGTAACTGGGGTAATCTGTGTTGAGGAACACAGAACCGGCACCGACAAAGGGTTCAACCAGGCGCTCGCCCTTGGGCAAGTGCTGAATCAGGGCATCAACCAGTTTAAATTTACCACCGGCCCACTTGAGAAAGGCTCTTTGTTTTTTCTTCATTAAAATTGATTGGTGCCCGGAAAAACGAAAGTGAGGATTGTACTCGGTTTAAGATGAAATTTCACTGTTACTTAGGCCAGCTTGTAAGCGATAGTGTTGCAGTGATTGCCAGGACTTAATCAAAGGTTGAGGCAGGTCCAAAGACAGTTGCAATACCTTACCGGCTTCGATGGCTTCTTGCTTGCTGGCATATTCCCCTACCAATACCACCCACCAATCCTTATGTTTGGCCACTCTGACATTTTTCACTTTTTTCAGCTTAATCATAAATGCTGTCAGTGAAGACTCGCGTTTCAGACTTACCAATTGCAAGGTGTAACCTTGTGTCGGTAGCACTCCGGCACTAGGCTCTTGTTCAAGCTCAGATTGAGCTTGAATTTCCTGCGCTTCATTATTCATAGAGGCAGCCTCTTTGACCTGCGGCTTTTGGGTAACAGGAGCGGTTTCCACATCCAGCGCCGCCTTGGCATCGCTGAGCAGTTCAGAACCAGTTTCCGACTCAGGGGTCGGCTGACTATCCGCTTGGGGCACGGTTTTCTGAGCTGATTTCGGGTCTTGCTGCGAGTCAATCGCTGGTGAAACAAGGCTCTGGCTTCGTGGTTGTTCAAGACGAACATATACAGGAGCCGAGCTGAGAACTTTCGAGGCCGGTTCCGATTCAATATCGAGCCAACGCTCGGCAAACTGGCTTAAGGGACTTGTCCTATGTTCCAGTACCAAGGCAGACTTGGTCAGCTCGGGCAGAGGCTCGGTCGAACGCAACAGATACCAGGAGAGCAATGCCAAACAACTCAGCACAGCAAGGCTCGACATCAGTAAGGTCTTCCACGGGAATACTCTTGGCCTCGGCGGCTCACCATTCAATGCCAGCTCCAACAATGCCAAAACCTCGGCCGGTGTGCCCTGCTGCCGCTCCAACTGCTTAACCACTATAGCCCGCGGCGTAAAGGTGTGTACTGCGCTGCGAGTCAACAAAGTTTGATACAGCCCCTCACGCTCGGCCAGAGAAAGCGGCTCAAGCTTAACCGGCAATACCTGCTGTTTCTGTGCTTTAGGCAATTGCAGCTGTAACTGCTCGGCAAATTCCGGAGAAACCGAACAGGTCAGCGTGATAGGTTCACCTCTGGCTTGCAGCTGAGTCAGCAACAAACACTCGGCCCAGAGCACCAGCGGCATGTTGTCGGCATCGTCGATCAGAATGTGGATAGGCTTGCGCATCTCACCGAGATAACGCAGCAGGGTGTCGGCCAGCGGCTGTTCGTCGTCAAACAGGGGGTCGGGCAGTAGTTGGATCAGCAACTTGCGCCTTATTTCGGCGGCATCCGCATGTTGAGGACAACTGACCAACGCCAGATTATGCTCATCGAGCACATTGGCCAAGGCGGTCAACAGCCGTGTCTTACCGGCTCCGACCTGCCCCTGCAACAAAACCAGCTGCTGACCGTAACAGGCCAGATGCTGCAGTCTTTGTAACAGTGCCTCTTGCGAGGGCAGGAGAAGTTCTTCGGTTGCCACCATTGTCACCCATCAAGGTTCAAGCGCGGCAGATCACCTGTTCGAGTAGGGATTCCGGCACTTGAGCAAAAATACCGGCCTGCCCCATATCAGTGGGCAAAACCAAGCGAATTTGCCCAGCCAAAACTTTTTTGTCACGCCGCATGTGTTTGATAAAGCTTTCAAAATCCATGGACTCTGGTGCAGTTATCGGTAAGTCGAATGCCTGTAGCAGCGCACTGATGCGACAGAGAATTGACTCGTCAATCAGTTCCATGGCTTTTGCAGTTTGTGCAGCAAGGACTGTGCCAGCGGCAACCGCTTCACCATGAAGCCAATTGCCATAGCCCATTTCGGCCTCGATGGCATGACCAAAGGTATGCCCCAGATTCAACAGGGCACGAACACCTTGCTCTGTCTCATCTTCGGCAACCACTTCGGCTTTTATCTCACAGCAGCGACGGATGGCATAAGCCAACGCCTCTGGCTGCTGCGACTTGAGTGACTCGACATTGTTCTCGAGCCACAGGAAAAAATCAGCATCCCAAATGATGCCGTATTTGATCACTTCAGCCATACCGGCAGCAAATTCACGCGCCGGCAGGGTCTTCAGACACAGGGTATCTATCAACACAAGTTGCGGTTGATAGAAAGCGCCTATCATGTTCTTGCCCAGCGGATGATTGACTGCCGTCTTGCCACCTACGGATGAGTCGACCTGAGACAAGAGCGTAGTGGGGATCTGGATAAAATCCACCCCCCGCTGATAACAGGCGGCAGCAAAGCCGACCATATCACCAATAACTCCACCGCCGAGTGCCACCAGCACCACATCACGACCGCAGTTATGCTCAAGCAAAGCCGTAAAAACGCTATCGAGCTGTGCCAGTGTCTTGTATTGCTCACCGTCGGGTAAAATATGAGCAAAAACCTGAGCCGCAGGCAGCAGAAGGCGCTGCAAGGGTTGCAGATACAGGGGAGCTACTGTGTCATTGGAGACAATGAGGACCTTTTTACCCAAGATGCTCGCCGTCAGGCAATCGCTCTGGGCCAACAGACCCTGGCCAATGAAGATAGGATAACTACGTTCACCTAAATCAACCCGGATCTGTTGCATCTTGCGTCCTAGAAACCTAATTGTTCAATGATTTGATTGGCCACCACTTTGGCGCTTTGCTCGTCTGTCTTGACGATAACATCAGCGATTTCCTCATAGAGAGGATTACGCACGTCTGCCAGTGCTTCCAACACTTCACGAGGGTTATCGACCTGCAGCAAGGGGCGACGCTTGTCGCGCTGAGTGCGGGCCACTTGTTTATCAATAGTGGTTTCCAAATACACCACGATACCGCGGGCAGAGAGGAAGTTGCGGATATCTTTGCTTTGAACTGAGCCACCACCAGTAGCCAGAACTATGCCTTGTTTCTCGGTCAGATCGGAAATCACCTGAGCCTCGCGGCGACGGAAACCTTCTTCGCCTTCAACGTCAAATACCCAGGCAATGTCAGCGCCGGTGCGATTTTCAATCTCTTGATCTGAATCGTGGAATTCCAAGTGCAGCATTTGTGCCAGATGACGACCTATGGTGCTCTTGCCTGCGCCCATAGGGCCTACCAGAAAAATATTACGTTTTTCAGCCATTTCTTGTACGTCTGAATCTTATGAAAAGTTTGCCGAATGTCGACTTACTATCAAATCGACGGGATTTGTTACCTTGCTCTTATGAGACTTGACCGGGGATTATCTCAGCTTAAGGACATTCAAGGCAAGTAATGCCGACTATTAAAGCCAAATTTCCCCGCGCCCAAACATCAAAGCCAGCGACTGGCACTGGCTTTGGTTGAAGTTTTACAGGTTTGGAAAAAACTTAAGCAGACCCCCTCATGGCTTCAATCAGATGCCGTGAACGCCAATTGCGTTGCAAGCGACGCACTACAAAAGAGAACGCCACGAGGACTTTTTCGCACCTTCCCTAGATTTCCTCAGTCACTATCTTGGGCGTTACGAAGATCAGCAGCTCCTGGCGCTCATTCTTGTCCGAAGTATTGCGGAACAGGAAGCCAACCAGGGGAATATCCCCCAAAACAGGCACCTTGCTGACCCGACTGATCAAGTTCTGCTGATAGATCCCCCCCAGCACTATGGTTTCACCATTGTCCACCAGCACTTGGGTACCTATGCGCTGGGTATCGATGGAAACAGCTTCTCCCAGCGGCGTCTGTACTATCTTACCTTGAGAATCCTGAGTGATTTCCAAATCCAGTATCACACGGTTATCCGGGGTAATTTGTGGTGTTACCCGCAGTGACAATACCGCTTTCTTGAACTGTACTGTAGCCGCGCCACTGGAAGCCGATTCCACATAAGGGATCTCGACACCCTGCTCAATATAAGCGGCTTTCTGATTTGAGGTGGTAATTCTGGGGCTGGCGATAATTTCACCCTTGTTTTCCTGCTCCAGCGCACTCAATTCCAAATCCAAGACAGTACCGTCGGCCAGTTTGGCAACATGGAAAGCTATGCTGGCAGCATTGCTAGGAGCCGCCGGCAGGTTCACATTGAGACGGTCGCCTATGGATGGAATGGTGCCGTTGGTAATGTCCTGAGCGCCTTCCAGACTACCCGAGGTGCCTTTATTGCCCTGTTGATCTGTGATCCCCCAACGGATACCCAAATCCTCAGCAACATCATCCTTAACCGTAACCATTCGGCTTTCAATCAACACCTGACGAATAGGCACGTCCAGCACTTCTATCAGCTTGTGCACGTTTTCCAGAATATCGGCCGTGTCTTTAACCAGCAGAGTATTGGTTCTTTCGTCCACGGCAACTGTGCCGCGTTTGGACAATAGGCTTGATCCTTCTCCCCTTAACAAGCTGGCAATCTCGGTGGCCTTGGCATAGTTCACCTGCAAATATTCCGAGTAAAGTGGCGCCAACTCTTCAGAGACTTTTTTCTTGTTCTTGAGCTGGTTTTCTTCACGTATGGCAAGCTCCTCAGCCGGCGCAACCATCAGAATATTACCTTCGATTCGCTTATCCAACCCCTTGGTCTGCAGGATAAGATCCAGCGCCTGATCCCAAGGTACGTCATCCAATCTCAGGGTGATACTACCTTCGACTGTATCACTGGTCACCAGGTTGAAGTCGTTGTAATCGGCAATGATCTGCAGCACGGTTCTGACTGAAATATTCTGGAAGTTGAGTGATAGGGTCTTGCCCGAGTATTTCTTCTCCGTCTCCATCTGAACTGCACGCTCAACCTCGGTCATCGCCAAGGTGAACATATTACCGTCTTGTTTGTAGTTGTATTCGTAGTCGCCCTTGATATCGATCAGAATCCGACTGGTCAGCTCTTCTTTGAAGGTCTCAAAGCTCTTCACCGGGGTGGCAAAGTCTTGCACATCCATAACATAAAGCATGTCAGATGGAATATCTGTGTTGTACAACTTCAGCTCCAGCCTGGAACCGACCTGCTCAACATTGGCGGCAACCGATGAATTACGCAGCTCAACCAGCAATTCACCACCCTTATCCCCCAAGCGGCGGAAGTCGATATTTTTTATGCTATTAACAAACGGGCTGCTGGCCTTGCTCTGGGGATCCATGACTTCATCATTGACAGTCAAACGATAGACGTTCCCCACGGCCTTACCTTGATAAGGTTTCACTTTTTTCAGTGCCAAAACCAGTTGCAACTTATCGCCATCCTGCATGCTGGACAGCTGCTCGACCCCGGCAGTGTTAATAGGGATCTGTGCTTTTTCCAGCGCAGAAATACTGTCGCTAAAGTTCAATTGGATACTGGCGGGATCGGCATTCAAATTGATTTCCGGCTCAGATATCGGCTTGTCAAACACCAACTCCAATTCCAGTTGGTGATCCACAATGGCATGGTACTTAACATCTACCAGCTTGTTGGCAGCATCAGCATAGGGACTTAGCCCCAGGATGAGCAAGCTGCCCAGGATATACTGCATCCATTTGGCTGCATTTTTTGGGGTGATATTCGCGGCAGAAGATTCCATTATTCCCTCATCCTTCGCTTGTTATTCTCCGGTCAATTCCAGGCTGCTGTTGCGCTCTGTCCAGCAGCCGGAACCGTCCGGTACTAATTCAATGATATCGATATACTGTGCTGATACTTTGGCTATCCGGCCATGATAAAGTCCCAAATACTCACCGACGCCCATGCGATAGACATTGCCATCAGTCGTCTCCACCAAGGCCCAAACCACCTTGTCTTCGCTCAGGGTGCCGCGCATCTTGAGATTATCCAGGGCATAGGTTTCTAGACGGCCCTTGCGACGCTTGAGATCCGGTTGCAGGCAGTCTTTGGTGGTGTCTATCACCTCTTCCGTCAGTTCTCGGGAAGGTGGTACAAAGGGGCTACGCATCATATCGGCCTGATAATCAAAGTGCTCAAACTGAGGCGGCTCTTTCAGCGGCGGGATTGGAGCAACCGGCTGGGCCTTGGTGCTGGTAACAAAGTCCTCAAGATCCGCTCTGTCACCAATACAACCACTCAGCAATAGCACCGCAGCGGTCAGGGTAATGAGTCGTTTCATTTACCTTTCCCCTTAGCCTTCTCCGGCGGTAATTCCGTTCCTTCTTTAAATCTGTAGGTCTTGGCAAGGATCTCCATCGCCAAGATGCCTGATGGGTCACGCTTAATCACAAAATCATGCAGACTGACAATCCGTGGCAACTTGGCAACCCCGCCGACCATGTGACCCAGTTGGTGATAATCGCCGGTCACGGCCATACGTATCGGAAATTCAATGTAGAAGTCCCGCTGGATCTCTGCGTCCCAATCCAGACTCTGAATCTTCAACCCGGCATCTGTAGCCACATAGGTCAAGTCATCAAGCAAACCCGGCATTTCGTTTTCAGATGGCAGCATCTTCAGCAATTCGGCAAATTGCGCTTCCATCTGCACCAACTGCTCTCGATATAATTTCAGGTTAGCGGCCAAAAGATACTTTTGCTTGAAATCATCACGCAGTTGTTGCTCTTTAACTTGCTCGGACTGATAGATATCTATGGCATCTGAAACAAACAAATAATAGCCACCAACGAACACCAGAATTGCCAGCAAGCCGGCAAACACAGCCTTGACCTGAGTCGGCCAAGCGCCGATATTCTCCATGTCCAGGTCATTGAACTGGCTCAAATCGAAACTCATTTGCCCGCTCCTTTCGCCATCTGTGCCGTCCCCTCAAGCCGATTTGCTCCCTTGATACTGACCTTGAGACTGAAGCGTTGCAGCTCTCTGAGTTCTTCCTGCTGAGAAACTATCGACTGCATACTCGGGTCCTGAAGCCACTCTGATGCTTTAATTTTTCGCATCATGTTGGCGACATTGTTATTGGACTCACTACGCCCCTCGATCCAGATGAGGCTGCCTTTCTTTTCTATGCTGGAAAGATAGATGCCTGGCGGAATAACCCGTACCAGCTCATCCAATACATGGGTAGGCAAATTACGCGCCTGTTGCAGGTTAAGAATAATCTCGGTGCGACGTTCAATATCCTTTTTGCGCTGTTTGATCTTGGTAATCTCAGCTATCTGTTTGTCTAACAAGCTAATTTCTGATTGAAGATAAGCATTTCGCTGCCGCTGATCTTCTGTCATCAAACCGATAAAGTTCAGTGCCATGTAAACCAACAACGCGGCGCCAATAAAAACAGCAGCCAAAATCCCTATATAGTCACGTTTCTGTTTTTCCCTGGCTTCTTCGCGCCATGGTAATAAATTTATGTTCGCCATTGACCATAACTCCTCAGCGCCAGGCCGCAGGCCACCATGTATTTACTGATATGGGGTTGCAGGGCATTTTTTACTGAATCGTCTGCATGCAAACTTCCCTGAAAGGGGTCGGCAATTATTGTATGAACACCTAATTCATTGGTCAGAAGATTAGCCATACCTTCTAATTTGGAGGTACCGCCACAAAGCACCAAATGATCGACTTTATCTTTACCACTGGAAGTGCAATATATTTGCAGCGTGCGTTTTATTTGTTGCAATAATTGCGTTTGGAATGGCGATAACACCTCAAACATATAATTGCGAGGTAGATCACCTTCTATCTTGGCCTTTTCCGCCTGCTCATAAGACATGCCGTAAAAAGACAATATAGATTGAGTGAAGAGTTCACCACCAAACGCCTGTTCGCGGATAAAGGCCGTCTCCCCTTTTTCCACTACCGCGAAGGTAGTCATATTGGCACCAATATCAACTAAAGCGACCACCTGTTCAGCAGCGCCGTCCGGCAGCTGTCCCAAGACCAATTCAAGGGAACGGCCTAAAGCATAACCTTCTACATCAACGACTTTGGGCTCAAGGTCAACACTGTCCAGCGCATCGATTCTGGCATCGATATTTTCGGTTCGGCAAGCACTGAGCAAAACATCAACTTTACTGGGATCTGTCTTGTTAACGCTCAGTGTTTCAAAATCAATACTGACTTCATCAAGTGAATAGGGAATAAGGTTATCCGCTTCAATCTCAATCTGTGCCTCCATTTCCACCTCACTCAGAGAGGCATCCATGTAGATGACTTTAGTCATTACGGCTGATCCGGATACAGCGACAGAAGCAAATTTAGTTGCTTTGGGCAATTGCCTCTTGAGCTGTTTCATTGCTTCAATAACGGCTTCAGGATCCCGAATATCATGATCATTGATGGCTCCTTTTTTAACAGGAGCTGCGGCGTAAGCCTGGATTTTATAACCATCGCCTGTCTTGCCCAGCAGGATTGCCTTGACCTCGTGAGAACCGATGTCAATACCCACCATTTGCGGAGCCTGACGCTTCCATAGATTCGAAAGCATAGTCCTTTGTCACTTTGTTATTGTTAGGTTTTAGAGTAGCACATTTTCAAATTGTTACGCCTCTTTGTATAAAATGTTTGAGTACATTACAACGGCTAATTTTTTGACGCTGCCTTTTTGCTTCACCCTGCACAAAACGCCTTATATACTATTGTGCCCGCAGCAAGTTTTGGAATAATCTAGTGAAGTGGTTAAAACGTATACTCATAGCTCTATTCAGCCTGGCCCTTTTGGGGGTTGCAGCTATCGTTGGAGCCTACTTCTACGTCCTGCCCGAACTCCCGGATGTCGCCACACTCAAGACAGTGCAACTGCAAACACCACTGAGGGTTTATTCCAGTGATGGCAAGCTGATCTCACAATTCGGTGAAAAGCGCAGGATCCCGTTGGAATTGGCCGATGTGCCCAAACCATTACTGCAAGCCTTTCTGGCAACCGAAGATTCACGTTTTTATGAGCACAAAGGCGTCGACCCCATAGGGGTAGCTCGGGCCGCACTGGTTATGTTGGCCACCGGCGAAAAAAAGCAGGGCGCCAGTACCATTACCATGCAGGTGGCCAGGAACTTCTTCCTGACCCGAGACAAGACAATTATTCGTAAAGTCAAAGAGATATTTATCTCTATCCACATAGAGCAGCTGCTGACCAAAGATGAAATTCTGGAGCTCTATGTCAACCGTATCTATCTTGGACAGCGGGCCTACGGGGTTGGCGCCGCGGCTCAAGTATATTATGGCAAGGAAGTCAAAGACTTGACGCTTGCTGAAATGGCAGTTATCGCCGGCTTGCCGAAAGCGCCCTCAACACTCAACCCTATCACCTCCCCCAGCCGAGCTTTGACTCGTCGTAATCTGGTGCTCAACCGTATGCTGGAGGTCGGCTACATCACCCAGAGTGAATACAACGAGGCCAGCGCCCAACCTATTACCGCCAAATACCATGGTGCCGAAATCGATCTCTATGCCCCCTATATTTCAGAGATGGCCAGGGATTATATGGTACAAAAATACGGTGAAGAGGAAGCCTATACCGGAGGATACGATGTCTACACCAGCATAGACTCCTCACTGCAGTTAAAAGCCCAAAAGGCACTGCGCAACAATGTCTACGCCTATGATGAACGCCATGGCTATCGAGGCCCGGAAGCGGTTCTCTGGACAGACAAGCAACCTGATGAGAGCGAGTTGATTGCCACCCTGAAGAAAACCATGCCCATTCAAGAGCTCAGGCCTGCTGCCGTATTGAAGGTAGAAGAACAACAAGCTGAAGTACTGCTCGCTTCAGGAGAAAAGCTCACTCTGCCTTGGGATGGCCTCAAATGGGCCCGCAAATTTATCAGTGACAAACGCCAAAGCGCACCACCGAAGAAAGCCGAACAATTCCTGAAAGTGGGCGAACAGATTTGGGTACGTCACAACGGCGATATCTGGCAACTGGCTCAGGTGCCTCAGGTTGCCAGCGCCATAGTCTCGATAGATCCTAAAGATGGTGCAATTCAGGCACTGGTCGGTGGTTACAGCTTCAGTCAGAGCCAGTACAACCGGGTGACTCAGGCCAAGCGTCAGTTGGGCTCCAACATAAAACCTTTCCTATATGCCGCAGCGCTGGAGAAAGGCTATACCCTGGCGACACTGATCAACAACGCGCCTATCAACAAACCGGATCTCAGCCAAGGTACGGCTTGGCGTCCCAAGAACTCACCCGACGTATACGGCGGCCCCACCAGGCTGCGTCTGGGGCTGGCACAGTCTATCAACGTGATGTCGGTAAGAACCCTACGCTATGTTGGGCTGGATGCCGCCATCGACAAGCTGGTACAGTTTGGTTTCGATGCCAAAGAGCTCAACCACAACGAATCTCTGGCGCTGGGTTCACCATCAGCCACACCTTTGCAGGTGGTCACAGCCTTCTCAACCTTCGCCAACGGGGGTTATCTGGTTGAACCATACTTCATCAAACGGATCCTGAATGCCCAAGGCGAAATCCTTGAACAGGCTCATCCGGCTCTGGCTTGTGACGCGCCGCTTAAGGCTGAAGAGGATATGGCGGATAACGCCATAACCGATTTGACTATGCAAGAGCCGCTGCAGCCCCTGGTTCAGGAAGATCCTTTCAGCTGTGACAGCCCTAGCGCCCGTCACGCCAAGCAGGTGATCAGCGAGCAGACCGCATTCCTAATCACCGATGCCCTCAAGAGTGTTATCTGGGGTGGCGGTAACTGGAGCAAAGGCACTGGCTGGAACGGTACCGCCTGGCGCGCCGCCAGAGTGGTCAAACGCCATGACATAGCCGGTAAAACGGGAACAACCAACGAATCGCGGGACACCTGGTTCAGTGGCTACAATCCTAAGCTTGCCACCACTGTCTGGGTCGGCTTCGATGACCATGGCCGTGAGCTGGGACGTACCGCCTGGAATGCCAGCGGCGCCAAAGATCAGATTTCAGGGGCCGAATCCGGTGCCAAGACCGCGGGCCCAGGCTGGAACGAGTTTATGCGCGATGCCCTGGAAGGAACGCCGGAAGAACCCAGCATTCCACCAGCTGGAATCGTTTCGGTGCGTATTGATTTAGACAGCGGCAAGCTGTCGCGTAAGACAGACTACACCAGCGACTTCGAGTACTTTATTCAGGGTACAGAACCCAAGGAATACGCCACCGGCGCCGAAGATGACAGTGACATCTTTATCGAAACACCGCCGGAAGAGCTGTTCCAGTAACTGTCTGTTTAACACCGCCTGTTAAACATTAAAAAACGCGCCGATTGGCGTAATGCCGATCAGTTAAGACAGATCGCTTGACGATCTCACTGAAAGGA
>NZ_JWGX01000007.1:0-6561 GCF_000813075.1 Shewanella sp. ECSMB14102 | reverse complement strand
GAACCTGCAAGGCATCTGTGATGTTGTAACGGCTGGTCAAATCAAAAGTAGTATAAGACGGGATATCGTTATAGTTGTTTTGATTGGGTGACCATTCGTTATCCCGCACAGTGTCGCTGCGATAGTTGGCAGTCAATACGGCCGAGAAGTCATTGTAGGTGTAGTCTGTGGTCAATCGATGACGCCAGCGTGGGCGAGCCTGCTCACCTGCCGATTTAACTTCATCATCGGCGAATCCGGTCGGGTTGAATGAACGCTCTTCCAGATAAGTGCTGAATAGGCGGAAGCCCCAATCACCGAAACTGGTTTCAAGGCGGTAATTGGCTTCAATATCAAAACCTGAAGTGATACTGGATGCTGAGTTAACCGGCTTCTCGTAGTAGTTCACTATCTCATGGGTATCGGGATCACGTTCCAGCAAAGGACAGAAGTCGTTATCTGTGCTGCTTGACTGATAGCAGTACTTAACGACTTCAGCACCGCTGAAGCTGTTGATTACGTTCTCCATGTCAAACTTCCAGTAATCCACTGTCAGGCTGAAGTTTTCCAGATAAGATGGGGTGTACACAAAGCCCAGAGTGATGTCATCTGCAACTTCGTTCTGCAGGTCCGGGTTACCTACAATAAAGCCTGGACGAGTTGAACCGTACCAGTCCTGGGAAGGTTCAAAGTCGGTCGGGATCCCTTGAGCTGCACAGTTGGCCAATACATTGTCCAGATAGTCCGGGTTGATCCTGTTCCTGAAGCTGGTAGCACAATAATCGTTGATGGTGCGGAAGGTTTGGCTGGATGGGTTGTACAGTTCGGCAATGTTAGGTGCCCGTACAGACTTGGAGCGGTTGGCCCGGATCCGTAAATCGTCATTGAGCGCCCAGTTGATGCCGACTTTCCATGCAGTATCAGAGCCGGAGGAGGAGTAGTCCATATAACGGAACGCGGTTTCCAGCGTCAGATCCTGCACCAACATCACATCCTGCAGCAGCGGGACGGATAATTCGGCTGATGCCTCGGTCACATCGAACTCACCATAAAGTGGTTGAGACTGGTTTCCAAATAATAAACCATCACGCATTGCCGGATCCGGCAGGGTTTCAGCCGTTTCCTTACGATATTCAACGCTGAATGCAGCAGCGATAAAGCCGGCAGGCAGTTCAAATAGATCGCCGCTGACAGAGGCGCCGGCAACGTATTGATCGATTGATGAACGGCGAATGGCATCTGTGCTGACCCAGTTATAGGCGGCCTCATCATATTGGCCGCGGCCAAATATATTCAAAGGTTTACAGCCATTGGCTCTGGCGTATTCGTCACGACATACCAGATTACCGTCGGCATCTTTGATCACATCGACAGAGTCATAGAAGCGCTGCTCGAATATTTCACCATACCATTCGGTGTCGGCTTGAACATGGCCTACAGTGGCGTAAACATCGTAGGACCAGGTATCGGACAGTGCACCGTCAACACCCAGTGCCAATCTTGCTGTAGTTCTGTCCTGACTGTATTTACGGTTGCCGAAATCAGATGCCAGATAGCCTAAGTTTACCCCTCCACCTGGTTTTTCTTCACCGGCCGTCACCAAAGCCGCCGCTTCAGGAGAGAGCAGGGCATTATCATCATAGAGCTTGAAATTGAGGAAGGCAGGAGAGCTTTCACCATAGGCTTCGGACTTGGTGTAGCTGGCCTCCATGGTAAATTTATGATCATCATTGATGTCATAGTTCATCACAGTAAAGAAATTGATCCTGTCCAGTGGCGTCTTGATGAAAGAGTTCTCAGCAAAGTTGTAGCCTTCACCACCGAGATAGTCCACCCGGCCGCTGGTTAGCGGCGGCAGTGGCTGACCCAGATCCATTGGCCGAATTTGACCGTCATCGCTGAAGGTATAGCGGGTGCCATTGGATTCAAAAGTGCCTGTCTTGCTGTATGAAGCCAGTACCTGTTGACCATGGCCCCACATTATTGCTTGCGGATCATTCGGGCCATTGGCATTGGGATTTCGCACCACAATCGGCGCTTCACGCAGGAATTCTCTGTCCATGTATGAAATCTGCCCCTGACGTGACCAACTGATGTTGGTCACAAAGTTGGCTTTACCCAAGTCAGAGCCAAAAGTCAGCGAGGCATATTCTTCTTCACCCCCATCTTCGGTGGGGCGGGTTGTAGAAGCATCGATAGCCAAGCCATCAAAACTGGTTTTGGTCACTATGTTGACCACCCCGGCAATGGCGTCAGAGCCATAAACAGCAGACGCGCCACCCGTAGTGATTTCGATGCGCTCAACCATGGCGGTAGGGATGTTGTTTAAATCCACGGCGCCTGAGCCTGGCGAACCGGCTACAAAGCGGCGGCCGTTAACCAGCACCAGAGTGCGGTTGGAACCCAATCCTCTCAGGTCAGTGTTATTCAGACCACTGGCAAAAACAGTGTTGTTGGTGGTTTCCGGTGACAGACCAACCAGGGTATTAGGCATCTTGTGCAGCAGATCTGCTACGTTGGTAACACCTGCTTCAATAAGGCCATCGCCTGTGATCACAGTGACCGGTGTTGGTGCTATCTCCCCTATACGCTTGATTTTTGAACCTGTGACTTCAATACGTTCAAATGTTTCAGGTTTATCTTCAGCATAACTGAAACCTGTAAAAGCGATACTGGTAGCAGCAGCCATAAGGCCGAAGCGAACGGCTTTGGCTGTTGTAGATATGGATGTCATATCTCTCTCCTTGATTATTATTGTAAATCGCCATGCTTGGCTGTGTTTTTATTTTGTTTGTCAAATGTTTCAATGACAAAGATATGATTCAATTTAAACCTAGATTTAGCAACACATGATTATGTTTATTAATTTATAATTAATTTATTTTTAACAGTTTGAAAACAAGGTGGGCTGGGTGAGTTAATCGATTAAAATCAATTAATTATATTAAATACTATTGCTGTACAAAATATTTTGTTGCGTAGATGTTTTAATTTAAACAAATTTGTATCAGTGATAATAGTAAGCAAATGTTTCTATGCCCTTAGTAAGGTGTGTCGTGCGTTAATTAATTGAGCATGTGCATTTTGTTTATTTTTCATACGCCTGAGTTTTTGCTGAACGGAATTAAAATATGGGAACTTTCCGATAGGAACAGGCTCTTTAATAAGGCATGATGTGAGGGGCTCCGGTATATTTAACACCGGATGTATCGTTTAAATTCCGGATTACCGGCTCTGCTCCAAGTGTGTTGGAAGTGCTCTTGAGGAGACGGTAAAGAACCGGCGTGAGGTTAAGGGAAGACCATGTCATTTAATCAATCTTTGAGTAGAGGCAAGAGCGAAGCGGCCCAAGAGGGAACTCTGACATCCAATAACCGGGTCAGTAAAAAAGATATGCGGATAAGCGCGGCTCGCAGGCGAATAGAGGATATTCGAGAACAGATGGCCCTGTCCCGTGAACTGGGAGTGGGAGTGTCGGCAGATGATCTGGACTTTGACTGACAGCCAGGTGAATAAATATTTGGAAAGCCCGCATTCAAGCGGGCTTTTGCTGATTAAGCCTGCATTGCGGCGTGATAACGCTCAAAGGCCCGTTCGAGGTCGGCAATCAAATCGTCCGGATCTTCCAAACCTATATGCAGTCTCACCAGGGGCTTGCTGCTGTCCCATTGGGTTGCCGTGCGCAATTTCTCTATGCCGGATATCGCCAGAATAAGGCTTTCGAAGCCCCCCCATGAAAATCCCATCTTGAAGTGTTCCATCCCTTCGACGAAGGCGGTCATCGCTTGGCGGTTACCCTCTTTGAGCACGAAGGAAAATAAGCCGTTGGCGGCGCTGAAGTCACGCTGGAAAAACTCGTGACCCGGGCAACTGGCAAACGCCGGGTGGCGCAGGTGATCCACTTCCGGGCGCTGGGCCAGGAAATTGGCCACTTTGAGAGCATTTTTTTCATGTTGCGCCATTCTTACCCCCAGGGTTCTCAGCCCCCTGGCAGCCAGAAAGATATCGTCCGCAGAGGTGCACTGGCCCATGAGATAGCTGTTCTCCCTCAGGGTATCCCAGTGTGCTTCGTTGGCGGTCGCCGTACCCAGCATCACATCCGAGTGACCCACTATGTACTTGGTGGCGGCCTGAATCGAGATATCGACGCCCATCTCAAACGGGCGACAATTGATGGGGGAGGCCCAGGTGTTGTCCAGCATGGTGACCAATTGATGTTCATGGGCGATGCGGCACAGGGTCGGCACATCCTGGACTTCCATGGTGATGGAGCCGGGAGACTCCAGAAACAGCACTTTGGTATTGGGGCGGATAAGCTCGCGGATACCGGCGCCAATTAAGGGGTCATAGTAACTGGTTTCGATCCCCAGCCCCTTGAGCAGCTTGTCGCACAGATCCCGGGTGGGCTCGTAGACACTGTCTACCATCAGCAAGTGATCGCCGGCCTTCAGAAAAGACAGCAGGGCACCACTGATGGCCGCAGAGCCTGAAGGGTAGAGCGCAGTGCCAACACCGCCTTCGAGTTCGGCAATGGCCGCCTGAAAGGCAAAGTGAGTCGGAGTGCCGCGGCGGCCATAGAACATCTCCCCTTTGGCGCGATTGGCCGTGGCGTGGCGCATCTGTTCCATGCTGTCAAATACAACGGTTGATGCTCGAAACACGGGAGGATTGATCACTCCCTTGCTCCACTTTTTGTCCCGGCCGAGTGAGACCAGCTTGGTGGCTTTCTTCATGGATGCAACTCTTGTTTGTGATGGCGGGGCGGGCGCCCCTTTGAGGCATCTTAACATTGAATCTTGTCATTGCCAGTGCGGTGGGCTTGAGACTTGTTCAAGTTGGCCGCGGCTTAAAGTAGCGGCAGGCTGACCCGAATTTCGACACCCGAGCCATCGCTCAGGTTGCTGGCACTGATATGGCCGCCATGGAAGGCGGTGATAAGCCTGGCGATATAAAGTCCCAGTCCCAGATGAGGTTTGGACTGCATCGTTTGCGGCCGCACTGAGACCATGGACTCGAAGATCTGCTCGGCCATGTTTTCCGGCAACAGTGGCCCTTGGTTTTCCACCCTGAGCAGGGCCTGTTTGCCCTGCACCTTGAGGCTGATGCGGATATCGGTATCGGCTTTGCTGAACTCAATGGCGTTGCTGACCAGCTTATCCATCAGCTGGGCGATATATTCAGGTACGCCGCGCATGGTCAAAGGTTCATCCGGTAACACCAGCACGAAACCTTGTTCCTTGTAAGTCATCTGATACCCGGCGACGCAGCCTGCCACTACCTTGGTCAACGGGAATTCATCTATCTCGGCCTGGGACAGGGACTCCTCGAGCCGGGTGGCTTCGCTCATGTTGGCGAGGATCAGCCATAAGCGGTTGACCCCTTCCTGGGCGCGGTCGACATACTTGGCCGTGTCCTTGTCCAGTTGCTGCAGACTCAAGTGTTCCAATGAGCTGCGCACCACGGCCACCGGGGTTCTCAATTCGTGGGATAGCCGCGAGGACATGTTTTCCAGATAGTGGGTATATTGCCCCAACCGGCTGACGATATTGGCAAAACTGCGCGACAGATCGCCGATTTCATCGCGCACTTTTGAAGGTGGAATGGTGTCGCGAACCCGACCCTGGCTGTCGATGGCGCGCTCGGCCTGATCCCTGAGTTTGCGAATGCGGCTGGAGATCCCCGAGGCAAACACAAACAGTGCCAGGGTTCCCATGGCCATCACAGTCAGGATCACATTGAACAGCTTCTCCAGTGCCCGGTTACGCAGGGTACGTATACCATGGGTGGTTTCCTCGGCAACCACGGCGCCCATCACCTTATCGTCAATCCAGATGGGGCTGGCCGCTGCCAATACCACCGCCTTGTTATCCGGTGTCAGGCGCCAGGTGGAGGCCATCTGGCCATTCAGCGCCCGGCGAATATGGCTGCCGCCGAGTTCAGTCGAATCCTGCAGTGAGTCGATAAAATCCATAGGTGGCTTGGTCAGCACTGTGTAGTAGATGGGGTGTAGATAGTCGTGTTCCAGTTTGCCAAAGAAGCTTTCCGGTTGCCGCTCCTCTTCGACCGAGCGGGTCCAGACACTGGAATCGGCGCGGATATCGCCCGACTTGGCCAGCACCCGGCCATGGACATCCACCACCCAGATCCGCGAGCTGTTATGCCCCATGCCTTTGATAATACTTTCAATTTCCGGTGATGGTACCAGAACCGTCCCCAGCTTGTCGGCGCGGTCAGTGGCCGAGGTACCGACTATGGCTTCCAGCCTACGGCTCTTCTTGTTGTTGACATCATGAATGGCAAAACTGAGTTTACTGCCCACCATCTCCAGCGGCATTCTGAGTTCAATATTGTAACCCTTATCGGTTTTCAACCACTGGCCCTGAATGCGGACCTCTGGTGTCACCGGGGCGCTGAGCGCCGGATTTTCAGGCAACTCGAAGGCGCTGAGCCAGCCATCGCGCTTGTTGGCTATGGTATAGCGGCGAAAACGGCCATCCGGGGCCAGGGTGGCGATAGCCAGATAGTCGTTGCGATCCACACTCAGGCTGTTGCGGCCGCGGTAAATCACCTTTGGATCCGTTA
>NZ_JWGX01000065.1:0-23898 GCF_000813075.1 Shewanella sp. ECSMB14102 | reverse complement strand
AAAGCCTAGGGGTAGTTGCGTTCAAGCGAATGATTTGATCAACAACGCCTTTCTAGACTGTTACTAATGCAGTCTCCGAGTATGACGGAAAATAATCCTCTGCATTGAGAGCTGTGGAGCACTGCGTTATCCGACTTCGACAGACTCCGGCATACCTTCAGGCAGATGCCTTGAATGCCAATTGCTGTGCAAGCCACTCTCTACAAAAGAGAAGGCCACAAGGACTTATTCTCACCTTCCTTAAACGCTTACATTCAAAAGGTCTCTATCTACTAATAAGCACTTGCTGCAAAAATTAAAAGTATCAGGAATTTAGAAACCGATGTAATTGGGGAAAGGCACGATAAGGTTCACCAAATCTAAATAGGTCAGATTGATCTATTTAGATTTGGTTGACCGTTATTTTTTACCAGAAAAATTTACATCATCAACTTAGCGGCTATCGCGCTTTTGCTGCAACGCTTCGGCGCCCGTTGCCACCATTCGCAGTTGAGTCACCAGTCGGTCGGCCAGAATCTTGCGATCGGCCCGTTTCATATCCAGGGCGGCGGCGCCGGCATTGAACACCAGAGTCACCAATGCTTCGGCCTGTGCCCTGGCCAACTCAGGGCTGCGGCCGGCGGTGTCCTCGGTGTAGTGCGCCAGTTCCGAGATAAAGTGTTCAATCTCCCGCGCCACAGCGGCACGAAAGGCGGCCGAGGTGCCTGAGCGTTCATGCAGCAGGATCCTGAATACGTTGGGGTTGGATTCCAGTACTTCCATAAAGGTGTCGACCGAGATGCGGATAACACTGCCGCCGGCCTCGGCGCGCTGACGTCCCTTACGCATCATCTGTCTCAGCGTCAGGCCACCTTCATCGACCATGGTCAGCCCTAGCTCATTCATATCCTTGAAATGACGGTAGAAAGAGGTTGGCGCTATATTGGCTTCCCTGGCCACTTCTCTAAGACTCAGGCTGGAAAAGCTACGCTCGGCACTCAGTTGATTGAATGCTGCATCCACCAAGGCGCGGCGGGTTTTCTCTTTCTGCTGTGCTCTGATACCCATCTTTATTCCATTCACTGGATCTGTTGCGCAAATAATACAGGCTTTACTCAATAATCACATCCTCGGCTGGTGTCACTGTGATTGTGCTCCAATAGCAACTTAGCATACACTTGTTAGCTTAAAGCGTTTTGGAAGTCATCATAATGAAAAAACCTCCCCTCATCTGGACCAACCTGATCCTCTTCCTGCTGACGTTTGCCGGTGCCTGTATTCTGGTGCCTTGGCGAGGCATCAGTCATGGTTTTGAGCTCAGCGAGTGGCTCACCTTCGTACTGTTGGCCTTCGCCAGTGGTTTGTCTATCACCGCCGGTTACCACAGGCTGTGGTCACATAAGGCTTATAAGTCTCACCCTGCCGTGCGTTTCCTGTTTGCCCTGGGCGGTGCGCTGGCTTTGCAGAACAGTGCCTTACATTGGGCTTCGGATCATCGTATCCATCACAAGCATGTGGATGACAATGACAAGGATCCCTATTCAGCGAACATGGGTTTCTGGTATAGCCATATTGGTTGGATGCTCAGGGAATATCAGGCACAGCGTTATCACGACTATAACAACGTCAGAGACCTGCAAAACGATACCATAGTCATGTGGCAGCATAAGCATTATCTGCTGCTGGCACTATTGATGAATGTGGGCCTCCCCGCTCTGCTTGGTTGGTTGAACGGCGATATCCTGTCGATGTTGCTGCTGGCCGGTCTGCTGCGCCTGGTAGTAGTGCATCACTGCACCTTTTTTATCAACTCGTTGGCGCATATCTGGGGCAAACAACCCTATACAGATCGCAACAGTGCCCGAGACAACGGCGTGCTGGCACTGTTTACTTATGGTGAGGGTTACCATAACTTCCACCATATCTTTGAAAACGATTACCGCAATGGTATCCATTGGTGGCATTACGACCCTACCAAGTGGCTGATCCGTTTCCTGTCCTGGTTTGGCCTGACCAAAGATCTGCGCAAGAGCCCCCAGGAGCGCATCGAAGCCGCCAAACTGCAGATGCAACTCAAGCGCGCCCAGCATAAGGTGGCCCATCTGCCCAATTGCGAGGAAATCCTGGAAAAGCTGCAGGCAGAATACGAGGAATTGAAGAGCCACTTGCTGGCCTACTTTGAAGCCAAGAAGGCGCTGCTTGAAGCACGCAAGCAGCAATTGGCCGATAAGCATCTGCTGTCTCAGGTGACGGAAATGCGCTTACGTTTTCGCGCCCAACGAAAACAATGGCGCCAACTGCAAGCCAGCATAGCCTAAAACCTTGTCGTAGCCACCCAAGGCCTGGCGATCGGCTTAACAGAATTTACCTGAGTTGTGAAACGGTCGGCTTGTACTGCGGCCGTTTCTGTTTATGATCAGGGGTTATTTCAATCACTCAGGGACCCGGCTATGTCAGATCAGTCAGTCAAACTCACGGAGTACAGCCACGGCGCAGGTTGCGGTTGCAAGATTTCTCCCAAAGTCCTCAGCACCATTTTGGCCTCTCAATTGCCGGACTTTAAAGATCCCCGCCTGTTGGTCGGCAACCAGAGCCGGGATGATGCGGCCGTGTATCAGTTGGATGATCACACGGGCATTATCAGCACCACAGACTTCTTTATGCCGATAGTCGATGACCCTTTCACTTTCGGCCGTATCGCAGCCACCAATGCCATCAGCGATATCTATGCCATGGGCGGCAAGCCTATTATGGCGATTGCTATTCTGGGCTGGCCGGTGAACAAGCTGTCACCCGAGATTGCCCAGCAGGTAGTGGATGGCGGACGCCAAGCCTGCATGGATGCCGGGATCATGTTGGCCGGAGGCCATAGCATAGATGCACCCGAGCCTATTTTCGGCCTGGCAGTAACCGGCACAGTGGCACTGGAGCACCTCAAGCAGAACGATACCGCCAAGGCGGGTGACAAGCTCTATCTCACCAAACCTCTGGGAATTGGCATACTGACTACGGCACAAAAGCAGAAGAAGCTGGCACCGCAGGACGTCAATATCGCCCCCGAAGCCATGTGCCAACTCAATAAAATAGGTGCCGAAGTCGCCAAGATAAGCGCGGTTCACGCCATGACAGATGTGACGGGCTTTGGTCTGGCGGGCCACCTGCTGGAAATGTGTCAGGGCTCCAACCTCAAGGCCAGCATAGATACCGCCAAACTGCCACTGCTGGAAAAAGCCTCCGAGTATCTGGCTGTGGGCTGTATCCCGGGCGGCACCCACAGAAACTTTGACAGCTACGGTGAGCACCTCCCCGAAGTTTCCGAGCAACAAAAGGCCTTACTGTGCGATCCGCAAACCAGCGGCGGCTTACTTATCGCTGTCGGCGCCGAGGGTGAGGTAGAACTGCAGCAACTGCTGACCGGTCAAGGGCTGGAGCTACACTGTATAGGTGCGCTCGACTGCCGCGACGACAGTCAGCAGTGGGTGGAACTTATATGAGTCGACAGATAATCGCGCCTGCAGAATACCGGGAGATCTTCCTATCCGATCGTCCCCTGGTCGATCTGCGGGCGCCGGTTGAGTTTGCCAAGGGTGCCTTTCCTGCCAGCATCAACCTGCCGTTGATGAACGACAGCGAAAGGCAGAAGGTAGGCACCTGTTATAAAGAACATGGGCAAGCTGCCGCCATAGAGCTCGGCCATTCTCTGGTCAAAGGCAAGATCAAGGCCGCGCGTATTCAAGCCTGGCTGGATTTCTTCAGCGCCCACCCAGATGCCAACCTCTACTGTTTTCGGGGGGGCCTACGCTCTCAACTGACCCAGCAATGGATCCGTGAGGCCGGTCTTGAAGTGCCCTATATTCAGGGCGGCTACAAGGCGATGCGCCAATACCTTATCGATACCATAGATAACACCCCGCAGCAGCAACAGCTGTTGATCCTCAGCGGCATTACCGGCTCAGGCAAGACAGAGTTTATTCTCAGCCGCAGCGAGTCTGTGGATCTGGAAGGGACAGCCAATCACAGAGGATCGAGCTTTGGTAAAAATGTTACTCCGCAGCCCAGTCAGATCAATTTTGAAAACAGCTTGGCTCGGGAGCTGTTGAGGCATCAAGAGAGGCAAGAGTCCTGCCTGCTGCTGGAAGATGAAAGCTTCCTGATAGGACGCCGCGCCATACCAAAAGTCTTTTTCAGTGCCATGCAGCAGGCGCAGGTTTTGGTGTTGGAAGAGCCACTGGAGGCCAGGCTCCCCCGCCTTCTGGATGAGTATGTGCACAAGATGCAGCGAGGTTTTGAACAGCATTACGGCGCAGAAGAAGGCATGACGGCGTTCGGTGCCTATCTGCGTCAGAGTGTCGAGGGCATACGCAAGCGTATGGGGCACCAACAAACTGAGCAACTGCTGGAGCTGGTCGACTCAAGCTTGCAGACACAGCAGCAACGCAACACTACAGAACAACACCTGGAGTGGATCTCACTGCTGCTGGAGAAGTATTACGACCCCATGTATCAGTACCAGCTGGAGAAAAAGGCCGAGCGGATCATCTTCCGCGGTGACCGTCAGGCCATTCATCAGTGGCTGGATGAGAGGCGATCAAACCGCCAGCAATGAGTGTAACGACGGGCCATCAAGCTTAATTGGCTCTTCGGCAAACAAAATGAGCCCGGCTGCGACCGGGCTCTTTCGTTGACATGACCTTAGCTATCAGATTTAGCCAGCAGATCGGCTACCCGCTGCTGCAACGAGTGACGGCTCTCTTCTGCGCCGGGTACCTGAGCTGCGATATTGACCTTAAGCCTGGACCAGAAACGTCTTGGCCGGGTCGTCAGGGCATGGCCATCTTTGTGGCTGAAATAAGATCCCCACAAACCTTTGAGCGCCATTGGCACCACAGGCACAGGATCCTTTGCCAGTATCTGTTCGATACCGGGCCGGAACTGATGCAATTCACCGTCGGGAGACAACCTACCCTCAGGGAAAATACACACTAACTCTTCATTGGTCAGCGCCTGGTGAATGCGCTCAAAGGCCCGGGTATAGGTATCAATGCACTTTTTCGGTGAGCAGATAGGGATCACCCCGGCGTGGCGGAACAGATACTTGAGCAAGGGCATTTCACTTATGCTCTTATCCATCACAAAGCGCACCGGGCGAGTGGATGCTCCCAGCAGCACCAAGGCATCGACGTAACTGACATGGTTACACACCAGCACGGCAGCCCCCTGCTTGGGGATGTTTTCCCGGCCTTCCACCTTGAGACGATACAACAAATGGCTCAGCAGATAACTGATAAACCTCAGCGTAAACTCAGGCACCTGGCTATAGACATACAACGCTACCACGGCGTTGAATACCGCCAGCAGAGTAAATAACTGAGGAATCGACAGGCCCACCAGCTCCAGCAATATTATCGACAATATCGCCGAGCACACCATAAACAGAGCATTGATGATATTGTTGGCGGCTATGGCTTGGGCACATTCACCCGGGGCCGAGCGCGACTGAATAAAGGCATACAGAGGCACAATAAACAGGCCGCCACTGACCCCCACCATAAACAGTGCCAACATCAGCCTGAAGTGTTCACTGCGGCCGACAAACTCACTTATGTCGTAGAGATATCCCGCCGGCAGTTGGCTGTAGTCAGGAATGGCCCACAGCAGATCCAGGCCAAAGAAGGTTAACCCGGCGACCCCGAAAGGCAGCAGCCCCAGCTCTACATGACCAAAGGAGAAGCGCTCACAAACAAAGGAGCCGACCGCAATACCTATGGAAAACAGCGCCAGCAGCAGTGACACCACAGTGGCGTCCGAATGCAGCGAGCCTCTGGCAAAATTGGGGAACTGGGTCAGGTAGGTGGCACCCAAAAACCAGAACCAACTGATCGCCAGAATCGCCATCCAGATTGACGGCGTTTGCCGTACCCGCTTGATACTGGCCAAAGTACCGGACAAGGGTGCAAAGCGTACCTTGTCTATCGGCAGCGGCGCCGGCAATGATGGAATCGCCCGGCTGGAGAGGAAACCGGCCAAGGCCAGCACACATACGGTTATTGCGGCCCACATCAGGCCGTTATCACTGGTTACCAACAGCCCGGCACTCAGGGTGCCTATCAAAATAGACAGAAAGGTGCCCATTTCCACCCAGGCGTTACCGGTGACCAACTCATCTTCTCTAAGCGCCTGCGGCAAGAGCGAGTATTTTACCGGGCCAAAGTAGGCCGATTGGGTGCCAGTGAGAAACAGCAGCAGCAACATCAACATATAGCTTTGCGCCATAATCGCCGCGGCGGCGCAGGACATGATGATAAGCTCCAGCAGCTTTAATCTGCGGATCATCAGCGCCTTGTCCATATTGTCGGCCACCATGCCCGCATGGGCAGAAAACAGAAAGAAAGGCAGAATGAAAATCCCCGCCGCCAGATTGACAAACAGATCCACACTCATCGGCAGGTTCTCGACCTGGCTGTAGGTCACCAGCAGCAGCAACACATTTTTGTAGATGTTGTCGTTAAGCGCCCCCAGACACTGAGTGGCGAAATAGGGTAAAAATCGTTTGCTCAGGAACATACGCCATCCTCCTGTTGCATTGCTGTCCACCACAAGTGCACCTGAAATGTCAGTAACTGCAACCAAGAAGCCTGACTGAAGAGCTTATCGTCCAGCGCCAGGCCGGTCAGCCCATGGATACTGCTCCAGAAGCTGCGACTGGCGAGCGCCAGCTTGGATGAGGGCAAGTTTGGCAACAAGTCACCGAGTTGCAGCTCGAGCAAGCCTATCAGCTCGGCAATCAGCTGTTGTTGCGATTCCGGCAGAGGTTCTTCCGGCCCCAGATGTAAGGCAAACACCAAACGAAATGCCTGGGGTTGGCTATGGGCAAACTCGGCATAAGCCTTGGCCAGTGCCAACAGCTTCAGCTCGCCGGTTGCGAATTTTTGTTCACACACCAGCTGTATTTGCTCAAGCAGACGCTCCAAAACCCTGGCGGATACGCTCAGGAGCAGATAGTTGTAGCTACCAAAGAGGTTGATTAGGGTACTGGGGGCATAGCCCACTTGGGAGGCGATCCGCCTAAGACTCAGGCTGGTATATTCCTCCTGCGTCAACAACTGCTCGACGACATCCAGTGCCATGAGGCGGATCTCTTGATGACTGTGTTCCTTGCGTCTTGCCATAGTGTCCATTCCTGAAAAGAGATGGCAGCAGACTAACAGCCTTTAAAATAAAAAACAATGTTCACAATGTGACATTTTTTAATCAGAATTACGAAAGGCAATTGATATCTTCTAAGGTAATCACTACCTAAAAGTACACCAAATAATATGACTTCAGCTTACTGCCTCTAGTTCTAATAGGGTCAAAACGACAATAGGCCAGAAGCACTGCTTCTGGCCTATTTTACCTGTGATATGCATCCACTTGTTTAACGCATGGTATGAATCTACCAACACAGGTGGTTTCAGCAATAAATCTGGAAAGGTTTGTGTGATAAGGCTTACTAGCCTTTTCCAGAAAAATAGTAATTTTTAGCTATTTTTCCTAAATCTTGAGTTTTGATGTTATCAGTTTCCAGAAAATTAGTCACTTCTTTAAGGTGTGCTTCCAATGGAAGGAGAGGCTGATGTCTTTCAGCATCAAACTCGTTTTGCCCCATTCCGCTTTATCTATGTGACTGGCAACCAACTCTGTAAACCGCCAGTTGACCAAATTTTTGTAATGCTACAGAGTAACTAAACAGACGGTCTTATGATTCGTCCCAAACCACCTGCTAATGCAGGTGTTAGCCCTTATACTAAAATAGGAAATTTATGTGAATAGTAATAATCGAGACTACCGAATTTTAACTCCTGTAGAAAAGGAAGAATGGGAGCAATTAAAGTCAAAAGAGCTTATTAACACTAATAGCACTGTAGAAATAAGAAAAAGTTTATTTCATGATTACCCTCAAGCTGTCAGGCATCACCTTAGCCTATTCCCAAACCAGTACCTTGATACGATGGAACTGAAAGATACTCAGAAGTTTAATTTGTGTTTAAAAGAGTTTACAGAATTACTAAATAAGCCGAATATTAGAGAACGAGATATCTTAAACTATATTAACGGCAAACCTGCATTGTTCATTATAGGTTCTTTGCTTAAAAAATATTATAACTTTGGTCATCATGCTGCTCATATATTCTGTGAATTTCCTTTAGGTACATCATACAAAGCTGATTATTTACTTGTTGGAAAAAATTCAGATGGTTGGCACTTTGTATTTGTTGAGTTAGAGTCGCCATATGGTAGCGTTATTACCTCAAAAGGTGGATTAGGGAATGTTTTTAGAAAGGGACAAGCTCAGGTAGAAAATTGGGATCTTTGGCTTGAAAAAAACTTTAGTTCTCTTCAAGAATTTTTCAAAAACATAAAAAGTCGGACGAGTCTCTACCTGAGGAATTTTGCTCTTTCGATAAGTCTAGGATTAACTATGTTGTAATTGCCGGTAGGCGTAATGATTTTCAAGATATAACCTATAGAATTCAGCGAAAAAGTGTCAGGAATAATCAGATACATCTTATCCACTATGACAACGTTATTGATGCTATTAACTTACTTGGTAAAAGCTGTACGTATTAAATTCAGGGTTTCCCAATATCGACTAAATTATAGTAACCCTACAAAGTGCATTTATGACTTAGACTTAACAATTTGGAGTTCAATGAATGAATAAAAGAAACTCAACATTTTGCGTTGGTCAGCCAACTTGGACTAATGCTTGTGTGGGAAACAACGGCTCACCAAGTTACGTTGAGTATGCCGTAGGTTTTTCAAAAGCAGCAAATCTTATTATTGATCAAGTTCTTAAATCTAGAAATTTACATTTAAGTGTTGATGAGATGGTCTATCCAGTATGCTTTAACATGAGACACTCAGTTGAGTTAAGACTAAAGGGAGCTATTGAAGCTCTTAAAGTCATTGCTGAATGTAAAGGAAAACAGCTAAGTTTTGACTTTGTTGGTTCTCATAATATCGGAAATATTTGGTCATTCTTCAAAAATGAATCAGAGATTATTGATGAACGCTTTAAAGGAATAAATGACAGAATTGAACCAACGATCCTTGATCTTGCTGATGTGGATGCAACAGGGCAAACATTTAGGTATCCAATTAATACAGAAAGTCAAAAACATTTAACTGATATATCAATCATCAACTTCATAGTATTAAAAGAAAAATTTGGTAGCCTAGAAGAAGAACTAGATAAATTGCTCCACCTAACAAATTTCCTTATTGAAGAATATTCTTTAGGGTCGTTTACCAACAAACTTTCAAGATGTCAGCTATTTATTTTGGCAGACGAATTACCACCAATATCATCATGGATATGTGATGAGTTCGTAGAAATAAAAAATTCTATCCGAGAAAAATTTTCGTTATCTAGTAACGATCTTAGCAAAGCAATAGACATGATAAAGTCAAACTACGAACTTTCATTCAAAATTAAAAAGCTACTACCACTAAAAGGCGTTGACGAATATATATTGATTTGGTTTCTAGACTTTTGGATGCAGATTAACCCAGAAATTCTTAGTAGACAGTATAATGTTGAATTATTTGAGCTGAACAGTAGTGATATTTTAGTGGGCAGTAGTGGTTTTTTAGAGTCATTAACGCGTGATTCTAAAATTAAAGGTAAGTTTAAGAAAAACCTAAATGGTTATTTAACTGCTGAAAGTTTAGCCGGTTTGAAAGCTTTATTCTATTTTGCTCACGATAAAATGTTTTCCGAAACATATGTTAGTATTTATAAGCGAGAACTCGAAGAATCAAAGAGTAACATAGAGGATGGCGTTGGCGCGGTATGGGATAGTTTAATGCACCTAGCTGATAAAACAAATTTTTTTGACAATTTAGTTATTAGTTTATATTTCCTAAACTATAGTGATTTAGCGGAGGAACTAATGCAGATTTATGGGACTGCTAAGGCTTTCCCATGGATTGAAAAGGCTAGAAGTCGGGAACTGTATCGTCTTCCAAATATAGCTGGATACGCTTGAAAATATAACAAGAGAACCAAGATTTTTCAGGTTCAATATCTTAGGTTTAGTGTGGCACTGCTCAATATTTGACACGGAACTATCACATAGAAATTTGTATCCGAAATTCATCTGATACAGCAGATGTTTTAACACGTTTCTGTCCAAAAACGAGTTTGGTGCGGATCAGTGGTAGCCCACTTTGGAAGAACATTCAGTGGGCTAGATAGGTGTTACTTGATTGGTACTACTTGGCTTCTTTTTATCTTAGCGATTTCCTCTCGAAGCTCTGCATTCTCATATTCAAGGTCATCAATACGAGCCAGTGCTTGAACAAGCTTATCGTTTAGGTGGTGTTGTGCAGCCGCAAACAGAGCTAATTTTTCTCGCTCCGTCTCATACTTGGTCTTGAAATTTTCCTTGATGCGCTTTTGTTCTTTGAGTTTGATGCGCACAGTTTGGATCTCTGGTTGGACTATTTCGCCTTTCCCAGCCGCAATTTCAGTTTTGGTCTGTTTAATCTTTTCGACAAAATCAGGGTAGTAATAACCGCTACCATTACCTAAATTTGCTTCTTCCTCGACAGCTCTTACACTAAGTTTACGGTGAGCGGGAATACGTTTAGGCTTACCCTGTTTAATGCGATCTAGAGCCGCTTCTAATGCCAATAGTGTGTTTTCGCTCTTGTTCATAAGTTAGCTACCTTCAAATCAGGTTCAAAAGGAACAAAGGGCATATCAAAGTCAGCCATGACCTTCTCTGCGGCTCTTACTTGAGTGACATAGTGGCTATGTTCACTTACCGAAATTTCTTCGCCAGATTCCATGTAAGCAACTAGACTACGGTGCTTTTTCTGCCACCACTTAGCCTGTTGCTCGTCAATGATGCTACTGGAAGAGCCGCAATCTACGCAGAACTGTGGTGCCACAACACCGTCCATATCGCAGTTGTAGCCATTTTTACAATAGCTGTGCAAAGAGCCGTGCAGTGTTAACTTACCGTCCTTAACCGCCCTATAGATGACCTCCCAAGAGCTATAGATACTCGGTATTTCGCCGCGCATTTTCATGATTGCTTTACCGTGAGTTCCCGCGAGCTTTTCGTGCGAATGCCACTGCTTAAAAATTTTGTTCGCCGTTGATTCTGCATTGATGTCATTGAGCAGGGTTTTTATCTTTTCGTCTACCATTAAGTCCCGAAAGCTCGCCAGCTTTCCGCCATTGCTGTACCACTCAGTCATGGCTAAATACAGGTGTTTAAACTGCTGCTTCAGTGCGACTAAGGTGCCAAAACGATTCTTAATACAATAAAACGCCAGTGTGCGCCTGAACTGGTGTGAGGTTAAAGGCCAAGGCTGGCCAATAGTCACCGATGCTTTTATTTTGTCCAATGAGCGCGGATTTGAATCAAGGCATTCCTGATAATCATCCTCGTTGACCACCATGTCTAATTGCTTGCAAAAACGTTGCAAGCGGGCATTCCAGTTAGCAATCAACACCGGTGGCTTTGAGCGAGCGGTGTGATTTATCCAGAGTGACCCCGTGTACTTAGGATCAGGATAAACGACTTCTGAGCGCCAGCGCTCGGTGAGAACGGACATCAGTTCAATAGCGTTTTTGGAAGATACGGCGGTGACCCAGGTTTCGCGTTTTTCACCCAGTTTAAAGGTGTGCGATTGCAGCATGTGGTAGTCACGTCCTTCAAAGGTGTCCTTGTAATAACTGTCAGGAGTGAGCTTGTCTAGTTCGGAGTATCGCATGCCACTGAATCCTCCACACACAATATAGCTACTGGTAATCAGTTGCCCAAGGTAGCGTTTGAAATCAGCTCCGTTGTTTAACGTAACATTTGGCAGTTTTTCGGCTAATGGTGCAATGATATCAAGAACGGAGTGGGGCTTATTCTCTTGAAGTGCCGATGCATATTTATGGTTATCAATACCGCCATCAGTTTTCAAAAACGTGAACATGGCTCCTTGGGCAACCTTTTTATCGAGGGTGCGTTTACTTTCAAGGTAATTATCTTGTAGAGCATTTTCGGTTTGGACAATTAACGTCCTAAATGGAAGGGCTTCTTCGATAAGAGCAATCGCTTTACCGTAAATCGCATCACATAAGCGATCAGGGATCACCAGCGTTTGTTGCTGTTGTCGGTCACAGAGTTTTTTTGCCTCAACTGATGCCTTAATCGGCGCAGTAAAGCCTAGCGCTAATTGATGCCATGATGCGAACTCAATAGCTTTGTTGATAGCAATAAAACACTGTTCGATGGAGCTCAATGAGTATTCATTATCGACAAGATACGCGGTAAACGCCTGCCACAGACTCGGTGCTGATAGTGCTGCCAGAGAGGTGAAATTGTTAAAAGCAAGGAAACGGTAGGCGATTTTTAGTTTTGCTACACGGGTACGAACGCTAGGGAAACTGGCGGCTTTTCGTTGTTTTGGACTTTTATTAAACAGCCAACCAAAGGTGAGCAGTTTTAGCTCCCGTTGTAGCGTTGACACCTGTTCAAACTCTGTGAATCGGATGTTGTTGTTTGCTTTTTTTCGTGAGAACGGAAAGCAATCCCAATCGCTATCGCTAAAGGTGGCCGTGACCGCACCCGCTGTGTCTTTACAGATGATGACAGCATCCAGTTCGTCAAAACGTTGCTCTTGATACAGCCTGGACACATCAGTATCGTGGATTTTGTGCTGTGCTGGAAAGTTGGCTTCATACAGGTGGTCGGTTTGCATTATTTCACCTCCATATCGGCACGAGGGATGAGGTTGAGGATGGAATCGGCTTCGCCCCAAGCAGGATGCAGGCCATCGTCATCCAGACGTGTCTCGGCTTGTTTGAGTACCTTGGCATGGAGGTTGGGTAGTATTTTCTGGTCGATGAAGGAAATAATCGCTTCGAAATTGTTGCGGTAATGAACGGCATCCAGATGCAGACACAGCGATTCTTCGATACATGCTTTGAACGAGAGCAGGCACCAGATATCTGCCACCGACTGAACAATCACCTGTTCGGGGCAACCAAAGCAAGCTAACAAATCGGCGCAGGCTAATCGCTCCCCCTCTTTGGCTAATCCGTGGCGTCGGGCTTGTTTGGTGTATTTCTCTGACTTTTCACCAAACGGATTGCTACAGCTTGACCCGCTTGATGTTCGGCTGAGGTTGGGCAGTTTGATGCTGTTTTCTTGTTCAATAACCAGAACATCAATTGCCAGGTTTTGCCTCGCTTGCGGGGTGGTCACCCTTCTTTTGACCTGCTCTTCTCTTATCGCCATGGCATCTTGTAGCATGCCATTATTGGTTGTTTTATTGCCTTCACTGTAATGCTTCTTGCGGGTGTTGGGCGTATTGTTCAGCATGATGTCGTTCGCCATGTCGCCCTGATGGAACGCGGTTAACTGGGCACCGGTTTCGCGAAAGCGGCTTATCACCGGACGCAATCGACGACCCGTTTGGTCAATAAATAAAAAGTGTTTTTCCATCCAGTCTGCAAAGGCACGGAGTGTAGAAGGCTTGATTGGCTGTACCTTATTGGCAACGACCGTTTGCAGCAGGGTGGCATGCTCACCCGTATCAATCAGCATAGATACTTCACGTAACTTATCGAAAAAGTCCAAGGCGTATTTGGGAATATCCAACTCATGGCCACACATTTCCACCTGAATCGTTTTAAATGCGCGGCGCTTAAAGGCAGGCATGGTGTACCATACCTCGCCCAAGGTGGTTGAAGCATTGTCAGGGTGGCGGAGTTGCAACAAGTTTCCGGTATTGCTATGGGTGTAATAGGCTAGCAGGAACGTCCCTGCGCACATCATCTTGCTTACACCACCACAAAAGAGGTATTGCTGACCCTGCCAGTGAAAGGTCATGGTGGGCACGTTTTTGTAGGCATCAAAATGCTTTTCTGGGCATGTAATTAATTGCTTGTGCGTCTGCTTAAAGATTTGCCGTAAAAACGGAAGGAGCTGGTTTAAATCGCTACGGGTGTAAGCTTCGTAGGGTTCTGTATCGCTGGAACCTCTGACCACCACGTTATCAAAGTAGTGATACGGCAAGTCAAGGTATTTGATAACCAGGATGCTCATTTCTCCGCGTATCCGCGCGTAGGTCGAGCTTTTCATCAAACCCAACATTACTCGGTCATTATGGTGAGACATATAGCCTTCAACAGAGCATTGGGTGAATGCGTTGACACTCTGCTTATCACACCACCTGAGATACAAGGATGCGGTAGAAAAGACTTGGTACAAGGAGTGATGACTGCCGCCTTCTTCAATCGCTTTATCGAAACTCTTTTTTAACTGAAGAATAGCGCCCTCTCGGTCAGCATCTTCAAAATGTCCGCCCTGTTGCAATGACTGCGTAGAGGGAAAGTGCTTGACAAGAAAACGGTTAAAGTCCGCTTTTTGAATGCTATGTATGTCTAATTGGATACACAACTCTGGCTGCCAACCGCTGAGATATTCCACTTTACTCATTTTCACCTCCTTGTTCGTTATGTAATGCGCTGTGCATGATGTTATCGAGGATGCCAAACTTGACCTTGAAAGCCTTTTTCCGTCTAAGAAAGCGCAAATACTTCCAGGTGGTCGATTCATTTTTATGTCCCATCCACGTCATCAACAGTTCCATACACTCAAGATCAAGGAGTCCGGCTTCGAGTAGGTCGCTGAGGCGGTAAGTGCCATAGGTCGAGCGAAAATCGTGGAAACGGTGGGTGAAGGTGGGGTGTGACTTTTTAATTACGCTGCGTAACTCTGACCACCTTGCTTCGATGGACTTTGCGGTTACCGGATTACCTTGTTCACTGACAAACAGAGGTTCGTGGCGCTCACAACGCTCCAGCGCATCAACGGCTTCCCGTTTCAGAACCGATGCCACTTCAAATAAATTATCCAGTTTATTATTTAGCTTTGTCACACGCTGTAAGCGCCGTTCATAGGTGCGGTAATCATCTAACTGAGCTAATAGTTCGGTTGATATTTCAATGGTTCTTTGCTTGGCATATTTGGTTTGAACACCATTCAATTGCGGTGAAATCGTCAGTTCATAGCGGTGCTCACTTTCAGCAAGTCGTATGGCAGTCTTTAATGCATCAAGGGTGAGTGTGGCGACTTCGTTGATCCGCATTCCGGTATCAATAGAAAGCAGCACCTGAAGGCGTAGTTCAATGGATGCTTGAGGCAGATACGAGGTCAATATGCCCAGCGAATCGTTACTCAGGGGTGTGAGCGGCCTTATGTTCTTGCTGCTACTGTCTCTCGGCACTTTAATTCGAAGATCACTGGTCTGCACGGTGAATGTTGGAGATACGTGGGCCAACATCCCTGTGCTTTGCACAGAAACATACTCCATCTTAAACGGCGCTTCTTTTTCGCTTTTGACTATCAGGTAGCCCTCATACATCAACCACTTATAGTAGCTAACGATTTGGTTCATCCGAACGCTGGCGGTTGAGTGAGCTAGTTCCCCGCTATTGATCTGCTTGAGCAGATGTGAGCGAAAGAGGTAGGTTGGCTTTAAGCGTTTAACAGGTGGGAAGTGATCCCAACGGAGGTTGTTATCTTCTAAAAACTGATAAAAGGCTTGGAGAGCTTGGGCGCAAGGCGATAAGTCTTTGGCTTGCTTAATGGCTTTCTGATAGAAGAAGTAGCTATTGGCTTCGTGATTAAAGGCTCCTTCTTTGGTAAACAACGTGGGTAAAGAACCAATATTGTCTTTAAGTGGAGAGCAATGGAACAAGCCATCACTATTCGCTATTAACTCCGTTTCTTTAAAAACATCATCTGAATGTATAAGAACTGACATAAATCCCTCTCAATACCCACTGGCTATACATACAGCATGGCCAGTGGGTGATTATTTTCCAGAGTTATTTATGTGTGTAAGATGCTTTTCCTACACTAACCTGTCATTGTAACAAACTCTTCTGCGCCTGTTGGATGGATAGCAACTACGGCATCGAAGTCAGCCTTGGTGGCGCCCATCTTGATGGCAACGCCAAAGCCTTGAAGGATTTCATCCATGCCAAAGCCGATACCGTGGATCCCGACAACTTTTTCATCGGCGCCGGCACAAACCAGCTTCATCTTACAGGCTTGACGGTGCGCAGTAACCGCTGTGTACATGGAGGTAAAGGATGAAGTGTAGACTTTCACCTGATCCTCACCGAAACGTTCTTTGGCCTCAGGCTCTGTCAGCCCCATGGTGCCAATTGGCGGGTGGCTGAAGACCACAGTCGGGATGCAGTCATAGTCCATCTTGGCATCCGGCAAGGCGCCAAAGAGACGCTCTGACAGCAAGCGACCCGCCTTGACGGCAACCGGTGTCAGCTCTACTCCGCCAGCCATGATGTCACCGACACAGTAAACCCCTTTGGCGCCGGTGTTTTGCTGGGCATCTGTTATCACATATCCCTTGGGATCCAACTGCACATCGGTATTTTCAAGGCCGATATTACCTGTGGCCGGTGCCCGACCTATGGCCCAGATCAGGCAGTCCACTGTGTACTCTTCAGCGTTTTCCAGCACCAGAGTCAGGCTGCCATCGGCATTTTTACGCACTTCCTTGGGAATGCTCTGGGTATGCAGCGAAGGCCCTTCGCTGGCCATGGACTCCATCAGTGTTTCATAAAGCATGGGGTCGAAGTTACGCAGCGGCGCATGTTTGCGTACAAACAGATGGGTTTCACTGCCCAGGGCATGCAATACACCGGCAATTTCCACCGCGATATAACCGGCACCCACTACGGCTACCCGCTTGGGCTGTTCACGCAGGGCAAAGAAACCGTCCGAGTCTATGCCATATTCAGCCCCGGGAATGTCGGGAATGCTGGGCGCGCCGCCGGTAGCGATCAAAATATGCTCGGCACTGTAGTGTTCGCCGTCAACCTCAATGGTGTGGTTATCAACAAAGCGGCCATAGCCGTTAACCACAGTCACCTTGTTGTTGGCCAGACCGCGTTCGTAAGAGCCATGGATCCGTTCGATATAGGCTTCACGACTGGCCACCAAAGTGTTCCAGTCAAACTGGTTGACGCTGACATCAAAACCGTAATCTTTGGCATAGAGATGCATGGCTTCGGCCACTTGGGCGCCATACCACATGACCTTCTTGGGCACACAGCCGACGTTGACGCAGGTACCACCCAGGTGTTTGGCTTCAATCAGCAAGACCTTGGCGCCACGCATAGCGGCTCTGTTGGCTGACGCAATACCACCGCTGCCCGCACCCAGGCAGATATAGTCAAAATGTTGTGCCATGTTTATCTCCGTAGATTGATACTGACTCACTCGCCCAACAGGGCGACCTCCCGTCTGGCGGGATACTTGTGAGCCATTGTAGGGGGATTCAGATCAAGTGACCAGACCAGAGTCTGCCGGTAAAAATTTCAGTGGTACAGGCTGCAGCGGGAATAATCCTGGGTCTCTGGCCCTGAGCCTGAGCACTTGAGGCAACGAAACTGCTGTTGATGCTCGCCAAGTTCAGCCTGCAAATATCTGGCAGTGTGGGAATCTTTCTGCCTGAGGCGCCGCTCCAGCTCTGTCATTCGCTTATCCAACCAGCGACAACTGGGATCATCGGCGACTTGGCGGCGAGGCTTGGATGGCTTCTTTTTTCGGGATTTGGTTGGTTTACTGTCGCGCGAGGCCTTGGGCAGGGGCGCAGACTCATATTCAAGTGCGGCTTCAAACTGCTGTGGAATGGCAATAGGATTGCCCTCGCTGTCGAGCACCCACCCCAGAGGGAGTGAGCCTGGATCTTTGTCCGGGTCGCTGAGTTGCTTATCTATTGAGGGCTCTGAACCCGACACTGGATTCAGGTCTGGATTCAGGTCTGAGCTTGATTCGGCCTGGGATTCAACCAATGGGGCGACTCCCAACCAAAGGAGCAGGCAGCAAAGCCCGCCGATTCTGTAGGTTAACATTCCCTGTCCCTCCGCATCGATCCGTCGACGCTGTTTGTCTTCACATCAGAGTCTAGAAGCTGCGGTGAATGTTAGCCAATTTAAAACTGCCACTCTAGATGCAAGCCGGCATAAGACTGAGCCAGATCGCCATGCCAATCCTCCTCTTGCGCCTGCTGCTTGATATCGTCCTGCGCTATGCTGTGGCTCAAATGCAAGGAAGCCACCAAAGAAGGGGTTAATGAGTAGCATGCCTCTACACCAAACTGCAGATGATTGGGGCCATCATGAGTCTGGCTGGCATAGCCAAAGTCGAATCCCTGGGTCACATAAGGGGTCAGAGTCAATTGCTCGTTCACTTGCCAGTGGCTGTGCAGGCTCAACTCAACAAAATAACCAGAGGCTTCAGTAGCATGGGTATAGTTAATCGATGGCGTCAGCCAGCTCAGCCCCTGATAGGCGAGATAGGCGTACACCTCATTGTCATGGCCGCGCTCATCACCGTAAAACTCCAGTCGCTGCATGCCGACACCGGCTTCCACTGATTCGAGTGGGTTGAAACAGTATTCCACCCCGGCATTGAGCTCGGCGTAGTTCACACTGTCGGCTCGGCCAAACAACACGAAGGCCCCCAGGCCATCACGGCTATGGTGAATGCCACTCCAGGCAATCCCGCCCGCAGACAAGTTGTCACGCCCCTCGGAAATATAGCGGCTGTCCCACCCCAGCATGAGTTGGGTTTCAGTGGCCTCATCGGCCAATAATGGATTGCAGCACAGGAGTGTCAGCAACAAGAGCGGATAGCGCATAAAACGTACCAAACTTACAAAGTAAAGTTTATTTTATTCCACCACCCTATTATGTAAATGATAACGAATCGTGTTTTAGATCCAGTTATCATTTATGATTTTTTTGTGCATTGACGGTAGGCTCTCTTCCTCGGCAGCAGTGACTCGTGACTCACGGGTATTTCACTGCCGAGTTTGGCGGCTATGTTTCACTGCTATGTTTCACTGCTATGTTTCACTGCTGTGTTTCACATCTGTGCCACTGCTATGGCACCAATCGCTTTTATCACCTTGATAAATCACAGCGGAACCCTTATCTATTAGCCACGCCCCTGAATATTCGCCGCCATGGCGGCAAGACCAGGCACCCAATGCAGGCCCTATGGCCCATGCCCAAAGAGAGGACAGACAATGACCAATCCGCTGCTGACAGCACAGGAGCTGCCACCCTTTTCCAGTATCAAGGCCGAGCATATTCAACCGGCGGTCGAACAGGCCATAGCCAAATGCCGCGATAAAATAGAAGCCGTGCTGGCCGCAGGAGGCCCCTTCACTTGGGAGAACCTGGTGGCCCCCCTGGAGCAGGTGGACGATGAGCTGAGTCAGATCTGGTCGCCGATTTCCCATATGAATTCAGTACTCAGCAATGAAGAATGGCGCGCCGCCCACGATGCCTGCCTGCCACTACTGTCTGAGTACAGCACCTTTGTCGGCCAACATCTGGGCCTGTATCAGGCCTATAAAGAGCTCAAGGCCTCGGCGGAATTTGCCCAGCTCAGCCAGGCACAACAGACTGTGATAGAACATAGCCTGAGAGACTTCGAACTGTCGGGAATAGGCCTCAATGATGAACAAAAAGCCCGCTATGGAGAGATTGTAAAGCGTCTGTCTGAACTCAGCAGCACCTATTCCAACCAACTGCTGGATGCCACACATGCCTGGAGCAAGCTGGTTACCGATGAAGCCGAATTGGCCGGTCTGCCAGAGTCTGCCATTGCCGCCGCCAAGGCGATGGCAGAGGCCAAAGAGCAGCAAGGTTGGCTGTTCACCCTGGATTTTCCATCCTATCTGCCGGTCATGACCTACAGCGACAACCGCAGTCTGCGTGAAGAGTGCTACCGCGCCTTTGTTACCCGCGCTTCGGATCAAGGCCCCAATGCCGGTGAGTTCGACAATGGCCCGCTGATGGACGAGATCCTGAGCCTGCGCCATGAGTTGGCACAGTTACTGGGCTTTGATACCTATGCCGATAAGTCCCTGGCCACCAAGATGGCGCAATCGCCCGAGCAGGTTATCGCCTTCCTCAATGAGCTGGCGCTGCGCTCCAAGTCTCAGGCCAAGGCCGAGCTGGCCGAACTCAAGGAGTTTGCCAAGGAGCATTATGGTGTAACCGAGTTGGCGGCCTGGGATCTGGGTTACTACGGCGAAAAGCTCAAGCAACACAAGTATGAGATATCTCAGGAAGAGCTACGTCCCTTCTTCCCCGAAGACAAGGTGCTCAGCGGCCTGTTCTACACCATCAAGCGCTTGTTCGGTATGGATGTCAAAGAGCAGCAGGATTTCGACAAGTGGCATAAAGATGTGCGCTTTTTCCATATCCTGGATGCCGAGGGCGAACACAGAGGCAGCTTCTATCTGGACCTCTATGCCCGTGAAAGCAAGCGGGGCGGCGCCTGGATGAATGATTGCCGAACCCGGCGGATGACGGCCACAGGCCTGCAAAAGCCGGTAGCCTACCTCACCTGTAACTTCAATCGCCCTGTGGGTGACAAGCCGGCGCTGTTTACCCATGACGAAGTCACTACCCTGTTCCACGAATTTGGTCATGGTATTCACCATATGCTGACCCGCATCGATGTCGGTGGGGTTTCCGGTATCAACGGCGTACCTTGGGATGCCGTGGAGCTGCCAAGCCAGTTTATGGAGAACTGGTGCTGGGCCGAAGAGGCGCTGGCGGAGATCTCCGGCCATTATCAGACCGGGGAGCCGCTGCCCAAGGCGATGCTGGACAAGATGCTGGCCGCCAAGAACTTCCAGTCCGGCATGATGATGCTGCGGCAACTGGAGTTCTCTCTGTTCGACTTCCGCCTGCATCAGGAGTTTGATCCGGCCAAGGGCGCCCATATTCAGCAGATGTTGGATGAGGTTCGACGCCAGGTGGCAGTGGTCACACCGCCTGAATTCAACCGCTTCCAGAATGGCTTCGCCCATATCTTTGCCGGAGGTTATGCCGCCGGCTACTACAGCTACAAGTGGGCCGAAGTGTTGTCTGCCGATGCCTTCTCCCGCTTCGAGGAGGAAGGTATTTTCAACGAGAGCACAGGACGCGACTTCCTGCATAACATACTTGAGATGGGCGGCAGTGAAGAGCCTATGGTGCTATTTACCCGCTTCCGTGGCCGCGAGCCCAGCATAGACGCACTGCTGCGTCACTCGGGGATCCAAGCCTGAGACTGAAGCAATTGATTAGGCGCCTTAGGGCGCCTTTTTTGTGAGCCAGTTCTCGCTTGCCGTCTGGTATGACCTTTGGTAGCCTTTAATGCCTCTCAACTCTTGGACCCTTTGATGAACCTCTACTTTCGCCTGTTTTGGCTGCTGCTCTGGAGAGTGCGCCGGGCAAACGATATCGGTTTTCTCGGCACCAGCCGCATCCGTTATCGGGCTTTACCGAGTGACTGTGACATCAACCTGCACCTGACCAACTCCCGCTACCCGGCATTTATGGATCTGGCCCGCACCTATATGATGGCCGAAATGGGCTTGCTGAAGCGCTTTCTAAAACTGAAATGGATGCCGATAGTCAATGCCGCCGAATTCACTTATGTAAGGGATATCAGGCCATTACAGCAGTTTGAAATTGCCTCTCGCGTGGTTGGCTGGGATGAAAAGTATTTCTACATAGAGCAACGTTTCCTGTCGGACAGAGGCCTGCATGCCATAGTGCATGTCAGAGGTTTGTTCGTCTGCAAACGCAAACCTGTACCCACGGAAAACCTGTTGACGGAAGCCGGGTTCGATGAGACCACGCCCGAGTTACCGGCGGAGATCATCAAGTGGAAGTCATTCCTGGATCTCAAAAAGGCCCGCAACAGCTGAATTCTTGTTCAAGGGATGGGTCTGAGCCCGCTGCTGGCCTCTTCCTGAGCCAGAGTCACTTCATCCTGCACCAACATCCAGGAACCTCGCAATTGCGCCTGCAGCCAGTAGCGCCCCAAATGCTGGTAATCCAGTAAGTTGAAACTGCGCTGCAGATAACCAAGACAAGGAATTAAGGCACAATCGGCCAAAGTGAACCCATCTCCGCACAGCCAATGATGCTCAACCAGGCGCAAGTCCAGCGCCCGCAGGCAAAGTCTGAGACGGTTTTCAATTTGACGCTGCACCAGAGGAAGTTGCTGTTCTTCCGGTAAGCTATATTGCTGTTCCAACTGATAGAGGCTGTTGTTAAGGTCGTTGTCGGCAATTCTGTCATAGAGACGCACTTGCAGATTGAGCTCGGGCTCCTTGGGCAACAACCGGGTGCCGGCGGCCATTTTATTGTCCAGATACTCTATGATAATGCTGGATTCAGGCAACAGGCTGCCGTCCTGACACACCAAGAGTGGCAGCTTACCGGATGGATAGAAATGCAGATAATGTTGGCGCTCCAATGGATCCTGCAGATCCGTTACCCGGGGAAAGAAGTTTGCCTGCTTCTCATAAAGTGCCAGCAGCACCTTTTGCGAATAACGCGACAATGGATGGTAGTAAAGCTCCATAGACAGGGATCCCCATGGTTACCAACTTTAACTTTAGTTGCTGGCTACCGCTTAGGGAAGGCGTGAACAGTTACCATGAGTGCCGCGAGCAGTTATCCGTCCTCTGTTTAGCCCTACTTCTGCTTGAGAAAGTCCCACATGTAGAGATGTGATGAGCACCTTTTCAGTCGGTAAACTTGCTAGCTGATTTCAAAGTCTCCACTTTGTTCTTAATCGCCACTTATGACATCAAACGTCTGTTGGGGCTGAACGTTCACTGAAAAAGCCCCGCTTGATCAGTCTTGAAACCAAGCCTCAAGTATTACTGTTAATCCGCTGCCATCTTTACCCCGATTGGTATTACACTGGTGCGGCAGCAACTGAGCCAATCAAAAGGGAAAAGCACATGATCAAGCCGGAAGATTTTGCCACCATCTATGCCAGAGCCTGTAAGCGTAAAGGTGGCGCCGAGCAACTGGAGAGCCTGTTACCCAAAGTCTGTTCCACAGAAGAATTGCTGGAATATACAGATGCCGAGTTGCTTTCAGCACTCAGCAAACAGGTATTTCAGAGTGGTTTTGTCTGGAAGGTAGTGGAACACAAATGGCCGGCCTATGAAGAGGCCTTCTTTGGCTTTGAACCCATGAAAGTGTTGATGCTCTCCCCTGAGCAGCTGCAAGCCAGAGCTGAGGACAGTCGCCTTATTCGCCACCAGAAAAAGACCCAGGCCATTTATGACAACGCGCTCATGGTGCAGGATATTGCCAGAGAACACGGCAGCCTGGCCCGTTACATCGCCCTCTGGCCAGTGGAGGAGATCACCTCACTGTGGCAAGAGCTCAAACGCCGTGGGGCACGCCTGGGTGGCAATACCGGCCCCTATTTTCTGCGTGGTATAGGTAAAGACAGCTTCCTATTGACCGCTGATGTTCAAAACTATCTCAAGAGCCACAAACTGGTAGATGCAGGCTTCAGCTCAAAGAGCGGCCTGGCCCAGGTACAAGCTGTATTCAATCATTGGCAGCAGAGCAGCGGCAGGAGCATGGCCGCCATCAGCCGCATCCTGGCTTGTAGCACAGGGGATAATCGTATCTGAGGCCTGAGATAAATTTGACTTAAATACAAACAAAATAGTTGCAATCGAAAATGAGAACCATTATCATCTGTTTTGCGTTCCAAAACTCATCCTTAACTGAGAGTCAGTTAACCGCTAGTCGACTGAGATTTGCTTGAAGTTATGGTGTTCCTGAGTTTGCAAAGCACGACATTGCTCACACACTCTTTTAGGCCGGGTTAACTACCCGGCCCTTTTTTTTGGTTCATCGCAGATTAGCGTGGACTGGAAATGAAAACGGTTGGAGAGTTATTGTTTAGTCGCCAAACCAAAACAATAACCAACCCCAACCGTTCTCAATGTCGAATATTACTTTTCCCATTGCGCTCTGGGAAGGCTTTGAAGCCGTCCATACCGAGCAAA
>NZ_JWGX01000064.1:0-24960 GCF_000813075.1 Shewanella sp. ECSMB14102 | reverse complement strand
CATTAAGCCTAAGAAAAATGCCGTTCACACTAAGTGAACGGCATTAGGCTCACGCCCCTTTTTATCTATCTAGCGTCGTTTACTAAAGCTTAAGGCCCGAAGAAACGGGACTCCTGTTTGGCTTCAACCGTCTCACCATTGACTTCGGTTGTGACAATAAAGTCTATCTTGGTAATGGGACGTTTCAGCTCCACAGGGTCGACCGCCACACTGATTGGCAGCGTCAATACTTCACCGGCCGCAATCTGCACTGTTTGTGGACCGTACCACTTATAGTTATTTAACCCATCAATGTGCATCTGGTACTCGTGGGCCGTTTCTGTTTTGTTCAATATCTTCAAAGTGAAGGTATTCTCTGTCATCCCCTGAGTATTCTCGGTATAGAGCTGATTCCGGTCACGAATGATATCGATGCGCACAGGGGCGATATTGGCACTGGCGTAAATGAACACCAAAATCATCGCAGTAAGCACAACACCATAGCCCACCAGCTTGGGACGCAGCACTTTTTCCTTGATCCCTTCCAGTTTGTTTTCCGTGGTGTAACTGATAAGGCCTTTGGCATATCCCATACGTTCCATGGTGGAGTCGCAGGCATCGATACAGGCGCCGCAGTTGATACATTCGTACTGCAGGCCATTACGGATATCAATCCCTGTCGGACAAACCTGAACACAGAGATCGCAATCGATACAGTCGCCCAGCCCCAGAGCTTTGGGATCTGCCTTACGGGAACGGGGGCCGCGAGTTTCACCACGCTTGGTGTCATAGCCAACAATATAAGTGTTCTTATCGAACATGGCCGCCTGGAAACGCGCATAGGGACACATGTGAATACACATGATTTCCCGCATCCAGCCGGCATTACCATAGGTTGCCAAAGTGAAGAGAATAACCCAAAAGTACACGGCGCCGCTGGCCTGTAAGGTAAACACCTCGAGGTATACTTCTCTGGAGGGCACAAAGTAAGACACAAATGTCATGGCCGTCAGCAGGGAAATCAGCAACCAAGCAGTATGCTTGGCCGTTTTGCGCCAGAGCTTGTCAAAACTCCAGGGCATCTGATCCAACTTCATCCTTTTGTTGCGTGCCCCTTCGAGCTTTTCTTCAAACCAGATAAAGATGAAGGTCCACACTGTCTGCGGGCAGGTGTAACCGCACCAGACCCTTCCCAGGTAGGTAGTGACAAAAAACAGTGCGAAGGCAGCAATCATAAACAAGGCTGCCAGCAACGTCAGATCCTGAGGCCAGATAGTCAGGCCGAATACATGAAACTTCTGCTCTGCCAGGTTAAACCAGACTGCCTGCCTATCTCCCCAGGGAAGCCAGGGCAAAATCAGGAAAAACAGCATAGCTATCCATCCCATCCGCCGCCTTAACGAACTCCATAGACCATCAACCGCACGAACGTAAATTCGGTTGCGAGGATTAAAGCGGTCTGCTTTACTCGCATCAGGCTGGTGAATCTTGATTCGATTGGCTTTCGAATAATCCTTATTGCTCGACTCTTCACTCATCTTTACAGCCTTTTACTGCTTATTGTATAAAAACTGGCGTATTATACCTTGTAACACAAGGGTTATTAACCTTAGTTGGACTAAATGATGAAAGGCTGGATTATTTTGGCAATATTGGCCGGAGTGCTTTATTACTTGGTCACTCAGACAGATAAGCTCGATGAGCCTATTGCCCAAACCGAAGCATTAGTAAAGAAAATTGAACGCAAGCTGGATGCCATGACGGGCACACAGATCATTCGCCTCGATCAGAAAAAGGCCCGCCTCAAGGCCGATATTGCCGAGCGTTTGTCAGCTTCAGAGTTGCAGGAGTTGGACGGCATACTGACCTCGCCAGAGACTTTAATGGACTTCAAGGACGAGTATTGTCGTGGCAATGTCATATCTCATCCGGTTTTCAGCAAAGATAACCTGTTGTTCATCTGCGATAACCTCTGAATAAAGCACCGGGTTTTGTCGACTGTTGCAAAACCCGCACCTGAAATCATTGACCTCCCACGCCAATCCACCTAGCCTTTGAGCCATTATCAATATAGGGGCTGTTTGTTATGACATCTTTTGTTTCCGATACTTTTGAACCTGAATTGTGGGAAGAGGTTGCCGGGTTCGCTTTTGAAGACATCACTTACCACAGAGCCAAATCTCAAGGTACGGTGCGAATTGCCATTAACCGTCCCGACTGTCTGAACGCTTTTCGTCCCAAGACAGTTGATGAACTTTACATAGCTCTGGACCACGCCCGGCAATGGTCTGATGTAGGTTGTGTGCTGTTAACAGGTAATGGCCCATCAGCCAAAGGGCAATATTCCTTCTCCTCCGGTGGCGATCAGCGTATTCGCGGCAAAGACGGCTACAAATATGAAGGTGAGGAAGCCGGCAAGGCCGATTTGGCTCGCATGGGCCGCCTGCACATTCTCGAAGTACAGCGCTTGATCCGCTTTATGCCCAAGGTCGTCATAGCCGTAGTTCCCGGTTGGGCGGTTGGTGGCGGTCACAGCCTGCATGTAGTGTGCGATCTGACACTGGCATCGAAAGAACACGCCGTTTTCAAACAGACAGACCCGGATGTAGCCAGCTTTGATTCTGGCTATGGCAGCGCTTATCTGGCGAAGATGATAGGTCAGAAGCGGGCAAGAGAAATATTTTTCTGTGGCTTTAACTACAGTGCCGATGAAGCCTTTGCCATGGGCATGGTTAACCGTTCGGTTCCTCATGCAGAACTTGAAACCGAAGCTCTGCGCTGGGCCAAGGAGATCAACTCCAAGTCCCCAACCGCAATGCGCATGCTCAAATATGGCTTTAACCTGCCTGATGATGGTTTGGTTGGCCAGCAACTGTTTGCCGGTGAAGCGACCCGTTTAGCCTATGGCACAGCCGAGGCCCAGGAAGGCCGAGACGCGTTTCTTGAAAAACGCGATCAGGACTTTTCCAGCTTCCCTTGGCATTACTGATAGCCTTAGACTACTAAAGGCCGCATAAGCGGCCTTTTTAATAGATAAAAACGGTCAAATTAATCTGTTAAACCCCCTTTTAATTATTAATGAGAATTATTATCATTAAATTATCGAGAGAGGAGAACCACCATGATTAAGACAATGACCTTTGCCATACTGCACTTCAGCGTAGCCTTTACCATCACTTACCTGCTTACCGGCAGTGCGCTTATAGGTGGTGCCGTGGCCCTGATAGAACCCAGCATCAACACTGTTGTTTTCTACTTCCACGAAAAGGTCTGGAAGAGATACGAAGCAAAAAAGCAGCAGCGGCTAACGCAATTAATCGCCTGAGCATACACTCAGGCGATTAGTGGCAACACTTTCAGGCTTGCGCTTGATTCCGGCCAATTACTCTACAGTAACCGACTTGGCCAAGTTTCTTGGCTGATCCACATCAGTCCCTTTGATCAGGGCAACATGGTATGACAGCAACTGCAGCGGAATAGTGTAAATAAGCGGTGCCATAAACTCATCACAATGTGGCACAGGAATTACCTTCATGGTGTCATCGGATGCAAATTCAGCATCAACATCAGCAAACACATACATCAAACCACCACGGGCACGCACTTCTTCCACATTGGACTTAAGCTTTTCAAGCAGTTCATTATTGGGTGCAACCACTATCACAGGCATGTCGGCATCGATCAGCGCCAATGGTCCATGTTTCAGCTCTCCGGATGCATAAGCTTCGGCATGAATATAGGAAATCTCCTTCAGCTTCAGCGCGCCTTCCATCGCAATGGGATACTGATCGCCACGTCCCAGGAACAAGGCATGACTCTTATCGGCAAAGTCTTCAGCCAACTCAGCTATGGCGTCATCCAACCCCAGAGCCTGCTCCACTTTAGCCGGCATAGACTGCAAACTCTGGGCGATTGCCGCCTGCATTTCCACACTCATGCTGTTATAACGTCCCAGTGCCGCCGTCAGCATCAACAAACCGGCCAACTGCACGGTAAAGGCCTTGGTGGAAGCCACACCTATCTCGGCACCGGCTTTCATCATATATGCCATATCGGACTCGCGAACCAGCGAGGATCCGGGGGCGTTACATATGGTCAAGGTTGCCTTGTACCCCATCTCTTTGGCCAAACGCATTGCCGCCAGGGTATCGGCCGTTTCACCGGATTGAGAAATGGTGACCAACAGGCTGTTGGGGAACAGATGCGACTTGCGGTAGCGGAATTCAGAAGCAATTTCCACATTACAGGAAACACCGGCCCAATCTTCCAGCCAATAACGTGCCGCCATACCGGCATGGTAACTGGTACCACAGGCAATGATCTGTACATGTTTGATCTCTTTGAGAAGCTCGGCAGCATTATCACCAAAGGCTGTATCCAGCACCTGCTGCTGGGCTATTCGGCCTTCGAGAGTACGGGCCAGCGCCATTGGCTGCTCATAGATCTCTTTAAGCATATAGTGACGATACTCGCCCTTGTCACCGGCATCATGAGTGATTTCAGATTCTTTCTTTTCACGCACTACCGGGTTTCCGTCAAGATCATAGATATGAACCTCACGGCGAGTCACTTCGGCAACATCGCCCTCTTCCAGAAAGGCAAAAATACGGGTCACCGGCAGCAGTGCCAGTTGATCCGAGGCGACGAAGTTTTCTCCCAGGCCAAAGCCTATTACCAATGGGCTGCCACTGCGGGCGACCACCAGCCGTTCAGGGTCGCGGCGGTCGATGACCACAGTGCCATAGGCACCTTCCAGTTGTTTGACTGTGGCTTGTACCGCCGCCAGCAAGCCGGGGGCAGACTTGAGCTCATGGTCGACCAGATGACAAATGACTTCTGTATCTGTATCTGAGTTGAACTGATAGCCTAAGCCCTTGAGCATCTCCCGCAACTTAGCGTGATTTTCAATAATCCCGTTGTGCACCACGGCTATGTCACTGCCGGATTGATGTGGATGCGCGTTGCGCTCACTGGGCTCACCATGGGTCGCCCAGCGGGTATGGGCGATGCCGGTACCACCGGCCAAAGGAGCAGTTTGCAAGGCATCGGCCAACTCCTGCACCTTGCCAACTCTGCGGGTACGGGTCAGTTCACCTTGGTGAATGACAGCCACACCGGCCGAATCATAGCCACGATATTCCAGGCGTTTCAGTCCCTCGATCAAGATTTCAGCAACATCCCTTTGCGCTACTGCGCCAACAATTCCACACATATCAATATCCGCTTAGTTTAAAGTTTACGCTGTAAAAGGGGCCAAGATCAGCTTTACCCCTTGATTTGAAATACTTTCAGCGGCTGCATCTGGCAGCCTATTATCTGTCACCAGGGTAGTGACCAACTCCCAGGGCAACTCAAGATTAGGAATTCTGCGGCCCACCTTTTCCGATTCGAGCAGCACCACTACATCCCGGGAAACTTCCGCCATCACCCGGCTCAGCCCAATCAACTCATTGAAAGTGGTGGTGCCTCGCTGTAAGTCAATGCCATCGGCGCCGATAAAAAGCTGGTCAAAGTTGTAGGAACGCAGTACTTGCTCAGCCACCTGTCCTTGAAAAGATTCGGAGTGGGGGTCCCAGGTGCCCCCCGTCATCAAGAGTGTGGGCTCGTTTTCCAATTCATGTATCGCATTGGCCAACTGCAGGGAATTGGTCATGACCACCAGCCCGCGCTTATCGTTAAGCTCAGGAATAAGTCCCAAAGTGGTGCTGCCACAATCTATGATGATGCGATTATGATCTTTGATAAGCCCGGCAGCGGCCTGAGCTATGGCCAACTTATTGCGGGAAGGCGGTTCAGACAAGGTCTGGGTTATCTCTTGAGGAACAACGACGGCACCACCATAACGACGCAGCAGCAAACCGGTTTTCTCCAGGGCTGCCAAGTCTTTACGTATGGTCACTTCCGAAGTTTCAAACTTCAGCGCCAAGGCATCGACACTGACTTCACCCTGCTGCTGCAGCAGGGTAACTATGGCGTGACGCCTTTGTTGGGTGTTGCGTTTGGTCATTCCAGATTGAATAAGTTTCGATTCGAAAGGCGAATTATATAACTTCGAAACCTAAACGCAATTGCTGAGTGAAAAAAGCTCGTTAGTAGTTCAGCCGATATACAGGCATGCCTTAAAGCCAGCCCGAGCCTGGGCGCGCCCGAAGAAGCCGAAAGCATTAGATTTCATCCATAAAAAATGCCAGCCACTGGAGTGGCCGGCATTGCTGTTGGCATGTTATCTATTGGCGATTAAAACTTGGCTTCCAGCGCCAGGCTCACATGACGACCTTCACCAACAGTCACATCTGTATTGGTACCGCCGGCAAGATATTCTTTATCAAACAGATTCTTCATGTTAACCCTTACGCTGACATCTGTTCCCATCACATCCATAGTGTAGGCAGCGCCCAGGTCAAAACGTACATAACCATCTTTGGTGATCATGTTCTCTTTATCGGCAAAGCGTTCACCGACATAGACAGCACCAAAATTCAGAGCCAACGCTTCTGTCATCTCATAACGGGTCCAGATATTGGCCGACCACTCAGGCGCATCTATCGGCGTTTTACCATTGAGACTATCTTCTGCAGGGCGATCATACTCTGCATCCAGATACATCATGGAACCTGTCATAAACCACTTATCACTGAGTCGTCCCTGAGCGCCCATCTCAAACCCTTTATGACGCTGTTCACCACTCTGAGTTGTTATTGATTCACCAGCCCCTAATTCTTGAGTCACGGTAACATTGGAGACGGTTATATCAAACACGGCGCCTGTCAGTAATAACCCACCATCGAACAGTTCCCACTTGGTGCCTATTTCATACTGTTCCCCATATTCAGGATCCAGATTCATCTTGTCATTAACATCATTAGGATCATTAACGCTCCCTTGGGGACTGAAGCTCTTTGAGTAATTGACATAGATACTGCCGTTATCCATCGGCGAATAGATCACCCCAAATTTAGGTGAAACGGCATAACTGTTGTTCCCGGCACCATCTTTCTTTTGTTCGTCATAACGAACACCGGCCAACAGTTTCCACTGTTCATTGATAGTAACCAGGTCCTGAATATAGAAACCATAGTGCTTATAGTCGCTTTCACTGAGTGAAGTATCGTTATGATAGTCCAAACCTGGATTTGCGATGGGCTGGCCAGGCATAACAGAAACACTTTCGCCTTTTTCGCGCAACTGCCCATAGTAGTAGTCCAACATATTGGCACCGATCAGGAACTGATGTTCCAAAACACCGGTACTGAAGTTACCGGTAATATCAATGAATCCTGTTTTATGTTGCCAATCATCATAACGATCGAATGGACTCACAGTGTAGCCATCAGTAAATGGATCCTCAGAACCTTTGATCAAACTTGGAAGAGAGTCCAACCTTTGGCGGTTGAACTGCTGATCATTATAGCCGGCCTTCACTTTCCAGTTGTCGCTGATAAAGTAAGTGAGTTCGGCCCCTAAGTTTTCGATGGTATTGTCAGTAAACGCCCATGGCATATCCCAGATAATATCCCGACCACCAATGAGCTCACCCTTGCTGTTCAACCAACCGCCACGGTCTATTCCGGTTTTATCTTGGGTACGGTCATATTTCAGTGACAGCAAAAGATCATCGGTAATATCAAACTCCAGATTCAGGTAGCCCAACCAACGATCTCTTTCCTGATTTTCACCATTCTGATATTCACGCCAATACTGGGTATCCTGCTTAACCAGCACAGTGCGATAACGGATAGTCTGAGCTTCGTTTAGACTACCACCGGCATCCAGTTGAAAGCGGGTAGAGCCGTTATCATCGGTATCAAATCCCAGGTTAAACAGTGTGTCGTAGGTCGGCTTCTTGGTCACCATATTGATCAAGCCACCAGGGCCTGACTGGCCGTAGAGCATACTGGAGGGGCCCTTAAGCACTTCTACCTGCTGCAGAGTTTCAATAGGTTGCACATAGTGCGACCACTGCTGCTGACCATTGATCAGGTACCCAGAACCAGAGTCCAACTCAAAGCCACGAATATTAAATACCTGGCGATTCCATTTTTCACTGCCACTGGTCACGCTTGAGTCATTCACCAATACTTCAGCCAGGTTGGTTGCCAGCTGTTCATCAGTAACAAAGTCGGGGATAACGGTAACGGATTGAGGTGTATCCATCAGATTAATATCACCACGCATCGCGCCAGAGGCGACGCCAGTCTTATAATCATTGAAGCTACGACCGGTAACACTGATACGCTCAATGTCTTCTGGCACTTGCTCTGCCGCCAGTGGCATTGAAGATATAGCGGCCACCACAGCCATACCTACACAGGAAAACTTAAACCTCATAATCACCTCATTCTCTATGCCGGACCGGCAATCAGTTCTATTTTTGCCAGCAAATATAAATGAGAAGGATTAGTATTTAAGTTTCTTTACAGATATTTACAATTAAATATGATTGACTTCAAACCCATTGACGGGTTTGTGAGATTGAAAGCACCCGAGTGGGTGCTTTCAATTAGAGGAATTATTTCTTTTGCTTTTGTGGACGCTTCCAACCCTTGATATGTTTCTGTTTAACTCGGGTGATAACCAACTCATCGGCGCCGACATCACGGGTTACAGTGGAACCGGCTCCCAGAGTCGCTCCTTTACCTATGGTGACAGGAGCAACCAACTGGGTGTCACTACCGACAAACACCTCATCTTCAATAACGGTCAGATGTTTATTGGCGCCATCATAGTTACAGGTAATGGTACCTGCACCTATATTTACCCCTTGGCCAATGCGTGCATCTCCGAGGTAAGCCAGATGTCCAGCCTTGGAGCCAACACCGAGTATGGCTTTCTTCATTTCAACAAAATTGCCTATATGGGCATCCTGCTTAAGTTCAGCGCCCTGACGCAGACGAGCAAACGGGCCGGCACTGGCGCCATCACCCAACTTGGCGCCCTCGACTATGCTGTAAGGCTTAATCTCGGCGTTATCGGCTATCTCACAATCAATAAGGATAGCGCCGGCACCCACAGTCACATTATTACCCAGCACCACTTTACCTTCGAAGATCACATTGACGTCGATCATCACATCCATGCCGACTGTCACTTCACCGCGAACATCAATGCGTGCCGGATCCCTTAGGTTAGCCCCATCCAGCATCAAGGCTTCTGCACAGCGCTGCTGATAAGCACGTTCCAACGCCGCTAACTGCACTCTGTTGTTGGCGCCTTCGGTCTCAATGGAATTAACAGGATGAGCCGTGTCTATGGCCACCCCATCGGCGTGCGCCATGGCGATCACATCGGTAAGATAGTACTCGCCCTGAGCATTGTTGTTTTCCAAGCGCCCAAGCCAGTTTTTTAATTGTTTGCCCGGCAATGCCATGATGCCGCTGTTGATCTCATTAATCTTGAGTTGCTCGGGAGAGGCATCTTTCTGTTCGACTATGCCAACTACCTTGCCATGCTCGCGCACCATACGGCCATAGCCGCTTGGGTCATCCAGATGCACTGTCAGTACGGCTACGCCATCGTTTTGCCTGGCAGCAAGCAAGGCTTCCAGTGTTTCCTTACGGGTGAGGGGAACGTCGCCATAGAGCACCAATACAGTGTCATTGTCATCTATATGGGGAATCGCCTGGGCTACCGCGTGCCCTGTTCCCAGCTGTTCAGCCTGCAGCACAAAGTTAAGCGGTTGCTCGCCCAGTTCCGTCATCAGCTTATCGCCGCCATAACCATAAACCAGATTGATTTTGTCGGCATTTAGTGAATGAGCCGTATCAATCACATGCTGCACCATGGGTTTATGGGCGACCTTATGCAGAACTTTGGGTAGATCAGAACGCATCCGGGTCCCTTTCCCGGCGGCGAGAATAACAACATTCAATGACATGAGAGATTCCTTTTCTTTGGGCTGGCGCAAGTGTACCGGAATCGCGGTAAAAATGCAGCGCTCAGGCAGCTTGGAAGCTTGCAAACCTGCTTGGACAATAGGAATAACAGACACAAAAAAGGCGCCCTGAGGCGCCTTTTTTCAGCAGTGCTGTTATCTGGCAATGTTCTTCTTGATGGTCTCAACGACCCGCAACTGAGCCACGGCTTTAGCCAGTTCAATTGCTGCCGCAGCATAATCGAAGTCAGCACCGGCATCGGCCATATGGGCTTCTGCACGACGCTTGGCTTCTACTGCAGCCTGCTCGTCAATCTCATCGGCACGCATTACAACATCAGCCAATACGGACACGGAGTTGGGTTGAACTTCCAGTAAACCACCTGAAAGGTAAAACACCTCTTCCTGACCATTTTGTTTGACGATGCGCGCCATGCCAGGTTTGATATTGGTCAGCAGCGGAGTGTGGCCGGGCATAATACCCAGTTCACCCTCAGAACCAGTTACCTGTAAATGGGCAACAAGGCCTGAGAAGATTTTGCTCTCTGCACTGACGATATCAAGCTGTACTGTCATGGCTGCCATCCCGTTCTCCTTACCAAACTATGCAATATTGCCTAGTTATTTCTTGTTGGCTTTCTCAACGGCTTCGTCGATAGAACCAACCATGTAGAACGCTTGCTCTGGCAGGTGGTCGAACTCACCGTCCAGAATTCCCTTGAAGCCACGGATGGTGTCTTTCAGGGGCACGTACTTACCTGGAGAACCGGTAAAGACTTCAGCTACGTGGAATGGCTGAGACAGGAAACGCTCGATCTTACGGGCGCGGGATACTGTCATCTTGTCGTCATCTGACAACTCGTCCATACCCAGAATAGCGATGATGTCTTTCAGCTCTTTGTAACGCTGCAGAACTGTCTGTACACCGTTTGCCACGTCATAGTGCTCTTGGCCAACAACCTGTGGATCCAGCTGACGAGAGGTGGAATCCAGTGGGTCAACCGCTGGGTAGATACCCAGAGAAGCGATTTGACGAGACAGTACCACGGTCGCATCCAAGTGAGCGAAGGTGGTTGCTGGGCTTGGGTCAGTCAAGTCATCCGCAGGTACGTATACCGCTTGTACCGAAGTGATAGAACCCACTTTGGTAGAAGTAATACGTTCTTGCAGAACACCCATCTCTTCAGCCAGTGTTGGCTGATAACCCACAGCAGAAGGCATACGACCCAACAGTGCCGATACTTCGGTACCAGCCAGGGTGTAACGGTAGATGTTGTCAACGAACAACAGTACGTCACGACCTTCGTCACGGAACTTCTCGGCCATAGTCAGACCGGTCAGAGCAACACGCAGACGGTTACCTGGTGGCTCGTTCATCTGACCGTACACCATGGCTACCTTGTCCAGTACGCCTGAGTCTTTCATCTCGTAGTAGAAGTCGTTACCTTCACGGGTACGCTCACCTACACCGGCGAATACGGACAGACCTGAGTGGGCTTTAGCGATGTTGTTGATCAGTTCCATCATGTTAACTGTCTTACCAACACCCGCACCACCGAACAGACCTACTTTACCACCCTTGGCGAACGGACATACCAGGTCAATAACCTTAATGCCGGTTTCCAACAATTCAGTGGTGTTAGATTGCTCTTCATAAGAAGGAGCATCACGGTGGATGATATAACGCTCATCTTCACCGATAGCGCCCGCTTCATCCACAGGTTCACCCAGAACGTTCATGATACGGCCAAGGGTCGCAGCCCCAACCGGAACGGAAATTGGTGAACCAGAGTTTTCTACCTCGATACCACGACGCAGACCATCGGAAGAACCCATGGCGATGGTACGAACTACACCACCACCCAGCTGTTGCTGAACTTCCAGCACCAAGCCTTTACAGGCGCCTTCGCCTGTGATCTTCAGAGCGTCATATACCTGAGGTACGGTATCTTGTGGAAACTCAACGTCCACAACCGCGCCAATCACTTGGACAACAGTACCTGTGCTCATGATTAATCCTCTAAAACTTGTATTCGTTACCCAGCCTAAACCGCGGCTGCACCTGACACAATTTCCGACAGTTCTTGCGTAATCGCCGCCTGACGGGCCTTGTTGTATACCAGTTGCAGATCATCGATCAGCGTGCCGGCGTTGTCTGTTGCTGCCTTCATGGCCACCATACGGGCAGCCTGCTCGGAAGCAATGTTTTCAACGACACCCTGATACACCTGAGACTCCACATAACGAACCAAAAGCTTGTCCAACAAGACCTTTGGATCTGGCTCATAGATGTAGTCCCAGCGATGCGCTACGTCATCTTCGTCTGATTTAGGCAAAGGTAGCAGCTGCTCGATCACAGGAGTCTGCGTCATGGTATTAACAAACTTGTTGAATACCACATACAGACGATCCAGCTTGCCTTCGTTGTAAGCCTGGAGCATTACCCGCACAGTACCAATCAGGTCAGCGAGCTTGGGAGCATCACCTAAACCTGAAGCATGGGCCTGCACCTTGCCACCAAAGCTTTTGAAAAACTGAACACTGCGAGCACCGATAGGGCAGAATTCAACTTCCGCACCTTGCTCTTTCCAGCTTTTCACGTCTGCGACAACCTTCTTGAAAAGGTTGACGTTCAGACCACCACAAAGGCCACGGTCGGTTGCCACTACTATGTAACCAACCCGCTTGGGTTCTCTCACCTCCAGGTAGGGGTGTTTGTACTCCAGAGAACCCTGAGCGACGTGACCGATCACCTTACGCATGCTCTCCGCATATGGACGGCTTGCAGCCATGCGATCCTGCGCCTTGCGCATTTTGCTGGCTGCCACCATTTCCATGGCGGACGTGATCTTCTGAGTGTTTTTCACACTCGCGATCTTGGTTTTAATCTCTTTAGCGCCGGCCATCTCTACTCTCCAATCTGGACCTGAGGTGCCTTATGACACCTCGCATGTATTTACCAGGTTTGGGTTGCCACGAACTTGTCGAGACCAGCCTTCAGCTCAGCTTCGATTTCGGCATTGTAATCACCGCTATCGTTGATCAGCTTCATCAGCTCAGCATGCTCGCCGTTCATGAAAGAGAGCAGAGCGGCTTCGAAGTCACCGATCTTCTTCAGCTCAATACCTTTCAGGTAGCCTTTTTCAGCTGCAAAAATAGATACAGCTTGGTCAGCTACGCTCATAGGAGCGTATTGCTTTTGCTTCATCAGTTCGGTTACACGCTCACCGTGCTCCAGCTGGGCACGAGTTGCATCGTCAAGGTCAGACGCAAACTGTGAGAACGCAGCAAGCTCTCGATACTGTGCCAGAGCAGTACGGATACCGCCGGACAGTTTCTTGATGATCTTGGTCTGAGCCGCACCACCTACACGAGAAACAGAGATACCTGGGTTAACCGCTGGACGCAGGCCAGAGTTGAACAGGTCGGTTTCAAGGAAGATCTGACCATCGGTAATAGAAATTACGTTGGTCGGTACGAACGCAGATACGTCACCTGCCTGGGTTTCAATAATTGGCAGAGCGGTCAAAGAACCAGTCTTGCCTTTTACTTCGCCATTGGTGAACTTCTCAACGTACTCTTCGTTCACGCGGGAAGCACGTTCCAGCAGACGAGAGTGTAGATAGAATACGTCACCTGGGTAAGCTTCACGGCCTGGTGGACGCTTCAGCAACAGTGAGATCTGACGATAAGCAACAGCCTGCTTGGACAGGTCATCGTAAACGATCAGTGCATCTTCACCGCGGTCACGGAAATATTCACCCATGGTACAACCAGAGTATGGTGCCAGGTATTGCAGGGCAGCCGCTTCAGAAGCAGTAGCAACCACAACAATAGTGTTGGCCAGAGCACCGTGCTCTTCCAGCTTGCGTACTACGTTGGCAATAGTAGAAGCCTTCTGGCCTACTGCAACGTACACACACTTGATGCCGGAATCTTTCTGGTTGATGATGGCGTCAATAGCCATCGCAGTTTTACCAGTTTGACGGTCACCGATGATCAGCTCACGCTGACCGCGACCGATAGGGATCATGGCATCAACCGCCTTATAACCGGTTTGTACCGGTTGAGATACGGATTGACGCTCAATAACACCAGGAGCAATCATTTCAACAGGTGCAAAACCATCGTTGTCGATTGGTCCTTTACCGTCGATTGGCTCACCCAGAGTGTTAACAACACGTCCCAGTAGACCACGACCTACTGGAACTTCCAGAATACGGCCAGTGGTTTTAACTTTTACGCCCTCAGCCAAACCGGCATAAGGACCCATAACTACGGCACCTACAGAATCACGTTCAAGGTTCAACGCGATTGCATAACGGTTGCCAGGCAGTTCGATCATCTCACCCTGCATTACATCGGCCAGGCCGTGAATGCGGATGATGCCGTCACTGACCGAAACGATAGTACCTTCGTTGCGGGCTTCACTGACGACTTCGAACTGCTCGATCCGCTGCTTAATCAGATCGCTGATTTCAGTGGAATTCAGTTGCATGCTCAAACTCCCAATTACGACTGCAGCTTATCAGACAGGCGGTTTAATTTGCCGCGGACGGATCCATCTATCACCAGATCCCCTGCCTTGATAATAATACCGGCGATAAGCTCGGCATCGACGCTGCAATTCAGCTTAACTTTGCGTGCGAGACGTTTCTCTAAAGAAACACTGATCTGCTGTTGCTGCTCAGAGCTAAGCTCAGTAGCAGATACCACGTTGGCTTCGATTTCCTTAGCCCATTCGTGGCGAAACTCAGCATAGAGCTGAGATACAGCAGACAGTACCTCCAAGCGACCGTTTTCAGCCATTACCTTGATCAGATTTTGACCGTGCTCATCAATTTGCTCGCCACAGATATTGATAAAGAGTGCAGCTAGCTTATTGCTGGACATAGATCCAGCCAGCAGTGGCTTCATGGATTCGTTTTCACTCACCATTGCCGCGAAATCGAGCATTTCTGCCCAGTTTTCTACTGCTTGATGTTCAACAGCAAAGTCAAAAGCTGCCTTAGCGTAAGGGCGAGCAATGGTGGTTAACTCAGCCATAACTCAACTCCCTTATCAAATTTCAGCAACTAGTTTATTAACTATGTCGCTTTGGGCGGCTTCATCAATCGAACGCTCGAGGATCTTCTCTGCACCAGTGATGGCAAGAGTCGCAACCTGCTTACGCAGTTCCTCTTTCACGCGATTACGTTCAGCTTCAATTTCTGCTTTACCCTGAGCAATGATTTTCGCACGCTCAGCGTCTGCTTCAGCTTTGGCTTCATCAATAATCTGAGCCTTGCGCTTGTTGGCAGACTCAATGATTTCGTTGGCTGTAGCCTTGGCGTCTTTCAGTTGGTCAGTCGCTTTCGCTTGAGCCAACTCCAGGTCTTTTGCTGCACGGTCAGCGTCAGCAAGACCATCAGCAATCCTTTTCTGGCGCGCTTCGATGGCATTCATCAAAGGGGGCCATACAAACTTCATGCAGAACCACACGAAGATAATAAAGGCGACCGTCTGACCGATTAGGGTAGCGTTGATATTCACAACAGCCTCCTATTTAGAGTTAAGACAGAAGCGTTTATTACAGCATTGCACCCAGTGGGTTAGTAAACAGCATGTAAAGTGCAATACCTACACCGATCATGGTCACGGCGTCGAGCAGACCCGCTACAATGAACATCTTAACTTGCAGCATAGGAGCCATTTCTGGCTGACGCGCAGCGCCTTCCAGGAACTTACCACCCAAAAGGCCGAAACCGATAGCGGTACCCAGTGCACCCAAACCAATGAGCAGAGCAACAGCAATTGCAGTAAAGCCCAGAATCGTTTCCATCTGTATCTCCAGTATCTAAATCTGTGTTGGTTGATGATTTAGTTTAAAAAATTTCTTCAGCAGTCCTTAATGATCTTCATGAGCCATGCTTAGATAAACAATAGTCAGCATCATGAAAATAAACGCTTGCAGCGTGATAACCAGAATATGGAAGATCAGCCAGCCCAGTTGCAAAGTCACACCCAGAGCGGCAATCGCCAAGTTGGTACCATACATCAGCGCAATAAGGATGAAGATCAACTCACCTGCATACAAGTTACCAAAAAGACGTAGCCCCAATGAAATAGGTTTAGCTATCAAGGTAACAGTTTCGAGCAGGAAGTTGACGGGTATCATTGCCCAATGGTTGAAGGGCTGTAGCGTCAGTTCTTTCGCAAATCCTGACACACCTTTGACCTTGATGCTGTAGTAAATAATCAGCACAAACACGCCCAACGCGAGGCTGAAAGTGATGTTAAGGTCAGTAGTCGGTACTATCTTCAGATAAGGCACACCGGCCAAAGCGGCAGTATGTGGTATCCAGTCAACTGGCACCATATCCATGAGGTTCATCATGAATACCCACATAAAAATAGTCAGAGCAAGAGGTGCAATCAAAGCATTGCGACCGTGGAATGTATCTTTAACGCTGTTGTCGACAAACTCGACGATCATCTCGATAAAGCATTGAAGCTTACCGGGAACGCCAGAGGTTGCTTTTTTACCAACGCTGCGGAACAACCACAGAAACAGCACGCCAAGACCAACCGAAAAGAGCAATGAATCAATGTGCCATGTCCAGAAACCTTCACCAACGGTAAGGTTGGTAAGGTGATGCTGGATATAGCCCTGCGGTGTTAATGTTTCACCAGGTGCAGCCATGATTCATCCCACTTAACTTTGCTTGAAGTACAAAGGAGCTGCCCAATGCACTATCAACGCCAGTACATAGCAAATAAAAAGGGGCATAAATGCGACCTCTAAATTGATAAATACCAGCGAAAACAACGCTATTGTCAACAGCAACTTTACCGCTTCCCCCCAGTAAAAGCCTTTTAGGACCTTACCGGCAGAGCTTGCTCCCATATGGGAAAAAGCCAGGGTAGCGAATACAAAATTAGGGAGCACAGCTATGGCAGTTCCTGCCAGAGCAGAATAGCCAAACTGGGCTCCCCACACGGCAAAGAAGATAATTGAAGCACCCCCAGCTATCGCCGCCTGCATCATCACCAATTTATAGGCTGACCAACGGCCACGACGCGCTAAAACCTTACTCAATTATTCTTCTCCGCATTCCTACTTTTTGTTTCGATGACCGGACTACAAATATCCGTATAGAGTCGAGGTACAAAAAGCTTGCGAAAGTATACCTTTTCAAGTCTTGTTTGCAACTTTGAGATAAGTAAAAACCTCACCTTTTAACGTGATACAGCCCCAAATTCGCATAAATGCAATATTAACAAACGTCACAAATTTACACTAAAAAGCGTTAACGACGTTTTTTTAATGGATTTTGGCAAGAATGCCGTCTAATTCAGCCAGATTTTGATAGTTAATTACAATTTTTCCCTTTCCCTTACTACCGTGGGAAATAGAAACTTTTGCACCTAGCCTCTCAATTAACTGACTCTCCAGACGAGCAACATCGGTATCTTTTACAGGCTTTTCGGCCTCTTTGGCAGGATTTAAGACTTTATTAACCAATCGTTCTGTTTCACGAACGGTCAATTCCTTCGCTACCACCAATCGGGCAACAGAAGTTTGCTCCTCACCTTGCAAGGCAAGCAAGGCTCGGGCATGACCCATCTCAATATCACCGTACTCCAGTAACCGCTTTACCGGTTCATTCAATCCATTGAGTCGCAGCAAGTTCGAAACGGTAGCCCGTGATTTTCCCACAGCATCAGCTATTTGTTGGTGAGTAAGATCAAATTCTTCGATCAAACGGTTAAGCGCAATGGCTTCTTCCATAGCATTGAGATCTTCCCGCTGAATGTTTTCTATCAGGGCGATAGCCACAGCAGCCTCATCGGCAACCTGCTTGACTATACAGGGCACCTTGTCCAACTTGGCCAGCTGCGCCGCACGCCAGCGACGTTCACCGGCGATTATTTCATATTTGTCATCACTGATCTTACGCACCACTATGGGCTGAATAACGCCCTGAGCCTTGATAGATTCAGCCAGCTCTTCCAGCGCCTCCGGCGACATATCTTTACGGGGTTGATACTTACCGGGTTGCAGCAGATCCACATCCAAAGTCAGCAAGGTTTCGCCGGCATCAACTTTAGATTGCTCGGCATCATCACGCTTCTTACTCGCTGCATGGCTGGTACTCAAAAGTGCGTCCAGGCCCTTGCCCAGACCCCGTTTTTTCAGTGTCATGCTCATTCCTTTATGCCTGTTTCGCTTGCTGATTCTGCTCTGAGCGACGAATGATTTCGCCGGCTAAAGCCAGATAGGCCTTGGCCCCAGCGCTACTCTTGTCATAGTACATAGCCGGAGCGCCAAAACTCGGCGCTTCGGCCAAGCGAATATTTCTTGGGATCACAGTGCGGTAAACCTTGTCACCGAAATGCTGTTTCAGTTGATCGGAAACATCGTTGGCCAGACGGTTGCGGGGATCGTACATGGTTCTGAGTATTCCCTCGATCCCGAGTTTAGGGTTAACCATGGCCGCCAACTTGGAAATGGTATCCATCAGGGCAGTCAAGCCTTCCAGGGCATAATACTCACACTGCATGGGAACCAGTACTGAGTCGGCCGCCGACATGGCGTTCACAGTCAACATATTCAGCGAGGGAGGACAATCGATAAAGATAAAGTCGTATTCATCCTGCACCTTTGCCAAAGCGTTGCGCAGGCGAATCTCCCTGGCAAAGAACTCCATCAATTTGATTTCGGCGGCAGTCACATCACCGTTGGCGGCAATGAGATCGTATTTCCCGGCAGTGTTACGTACGACGACTTCGTCAAAACTCTTTTCTTCCACCAGTAACTCATAGGCGGTGTTTTCAACTTCGTACTTGTCAACACCACTCCCCATGGTGGCATTGCCCTGGGGATCCAGATCGATCAATAGCACCCGCCGCTTGGTTGCCGCCAAAGAGGCAGCCAAATTAACACAAGTTGTTGTTTTTCCAACGCCACCTTTCTGGTTGGCTACGGCAATAATTCTCGCCACACTGTCACCTTGTCTGTCAATTTTGTTATTGATGCCCGGTTCCGTTTGCATCAAGTTGCTTGATACGCCAGCCAATTGCAAGGCATTCAAACCTGGGGAGCTATGATCAGCAGATGTCTCTGTTCATCCAATTTTGGAACCTTGAGTTCAATGGATTCCCTGATACTGTACCCCTCAGGGATCCCGGTTAACTCATCAGGGTTCAGTTGCCCTTTAAGGGCATAGAATACCCCATTTTGCGCCAGCAAATGCTGACACCAGCTTAACATGTCTGCCACTGAGGCAAAGGCGCGGCTTAGCACGCCGTCAAACCCTTGCGGATCCTCAAAGGCTTCCACCCGGCTCTCTACCGACTGTATATTTTTCAATTTGAGTTCAATCTGGACCTGTTTTTGAAAACGGATCCGCTTGCCCAAGCTATCGAGCAATACAAATTCTTTATCCGGATTCAAAATCGCCAGCGGGATACCGGGCAACCCAGGGCCTGTGCCCACGTCGATAAAACGCTGTCCCTTGAGATGAGGAGAGACGACCAGGCTATCCATGATATGACGGATGAGCATCTGCTCAGGTTCGCGCACCGAGGTCAGGTTATAGGCTTTATTCCATTTGTTGAGCATGGCAACAAAACCAAGCAACTGTTGCTGCTGTTCATCTGATGCATTGAGGCCTGTCTCAGCCAGATATGTTTTTAACTGTGCTGCAAGCACGGGTATTCTCCCCAGAAAAATACTGCGGGGCTATTATGCGGCCCCAAAACGGCCAAGGGAAGCATCTACAGCTTCCCCGGCTCTGGAATGGTTTACTGTATCAGGCCGTTCGGCGCAGTAATCCCCGTTTTTTCAGATGCACCAGCAAAATGGAGATGGCTGCCGGAGTTACCCCCGAGATCCTGGAGGCCTGGCCTATGGTCTCTGGTTTATGGGCATTGAGCTTGGCGATCACTTCGTTGGATAAGCCTGGCACTTCATTGTAATCAAGCTCCAGCGGCAATCCGGTATTTTCGTTACGCTGTGCTTTGGCGATCTCTTCCTGCTGGCGCTGAATATAACCAGCATATTTAACCTGGATCTGCACCTGTTCGGCCGCTTGACGATCTTCGAGCCCCGGCCCGAAACCTTCAATCCCCATAAGCTTGTCATAGTCCAACTCAGGGCGCCGTAGCAGCTCTTCAAACGAAGCTTCGCGAGATATTGGAGTATTGAGATGCGGATTCAGCGCTTCAACCAGAGGGGAATTCACATGGATCCATTGACTGCGCAGACGTTGCAGCTCAGATTCTATCGCCTCAACCTTGGCTGAGAACTTGGCCCAGCGCTGATCGTCAACCAAACCCAGCTCGCGGCCTTTCTCGGTCAGGCGCAGATCGGCATTATCTTCGCGCAGCAGCAAGCGATATTCGGCGCGGCTGGTAAACATACGATAGGGCTCTTTAGTGCCTAACGTCGACAAATCATCCACCAGCACGCCAAGATAAGCCTGATCCCTTCTAGGTGCCCAAGCGTCTTTACCTTGCACCTGTAAAGCCGCGTTCATGCCGGCCAACAGGCCTTGAGCTCCTGCCTCTTCATAACCTGTGGTGCCGTTGATTTGACCTGCAAAGAACAACCCATTTATGGTTTTGGTTTCCAGCGAATTTTTCAGATCTCTGGGATCAAAGTAATCATATTCAATGGCATAGCCAGGGCGCATGATCTCAGCATTTTCCATCCCCTTGATCGAGCGGACCAAAGCAATTTGCACATCGAATGGCAAACTGGTTGAGATACCGTTGGGGTATAACTCATTGGTATTGAGTCCCTCAGGTTCAATAAAGATCTGATGCGAACTCTTATCGGCAAAGCGATGGATCTTGTCTTCGATAGACGGACAGTATCTCGGGCCTATTCCTTCGATAACCCCAGAATACATAGGGCTTCGGTCCAAACCGCCACGAATTATCTCGTGGGTTTTTTCATTGGTATGGGTGATATAGCAAGAGATTTGCTGAGGATGTTGGTTCACATCACCGATAAAAGACATCACAGGAAGAGGATTATCTCCTTGCTGTTCTGTCATCTGCTCGAAGTCGACACTGCGGGCATCGATACGAGGCGGCGTACCCGTTTTGAGACGGCCAACTCGAATAGGTAACTCTCTGAGTCTATGAGCTAGAGCGATCGCTGGAGGATCACCGGCACGCCCACCACTGTAATTTTCCAATCCAATATGGATCTTACCTCCCAGGAAAGTACCGGCTGTCAGCACCACAGCAGGAGCTTCAAAAGCCAGTCCCATTTGGGTAATAACACCAATGACTCTGTTGTTTTCAACAACCAGATCGTCAACAGCTTGTTGAAAGATCCTTAAGTTGGGCTGGTTTTGCAATATCTGTTGGATCTTTTGTCGATATAAGGCGCGATCTGCTTGGGCTCTGGTAGCTCTTACTGCAGGTCCCTTACTTGAATTCAGGGTTCTGAATTGGATCCCGGCACAATCAGTTGCTGTTGCCATGGCGCCACCCAAGGCATCTATCTCTTTAACCAAGTGCCCTTTACCTATACCCCCGATAGCCGGGTTACAGGACATCTGACCCAAAGTGTCAATATTATGGGTTAAGAGCAAGGTGTTAACTCCCATTCTGGCAGCTGCCAATGCGGCTTCAGTTCCGGCATGACCACCACCTACAACAATTACATCAAACCGTTCATGAAAACGCATAGATTTACCTTTGGCTGAGCAAGGGATGAAAAAGGAATTTCAGCCGATCATTTTAGCACCTGTAACGATTCAGGTGAATGCTCTATTTCATGCTGATGGATCGCAAGGGATCTGCCTTATAGATCTTAAGATCTTTATATAGATCTTCTTGTTATGTTTACTATTAGGATCGGGCTTTTCTGTGGGTAACGGTTATATTTACATAAAAACAATAGGTTAACGCAAATCGATCCTGTGATCAGTTGGCGATCTATCTCCATTAAAGCTGGGGATAGATCGCGATCTTATCCACAAGGAGGATCTGGTATGCATTCAGGATCCGATTCATGCAAAGATTGATCAGATCAAAATAAAGTATTATCCACAGAGTTATATTTTATTGAGCAAAATTGTGGGTAAGTTAGATCTAAATTGTGAGTATTTGATAGCTTATTCAGTTTTAAATACGTTTTAGAGTTTGCCTAACCAGCCATCAAGCCACGCCAATGCTGGATCTTCCGGTACGGGATCGTATTGAACATCGATCTGGATCTTATCCACATAGGATTGGGCGCCAAGTGCGCTCAGTTGGTGTAGCAGCTTTTCCGGGCCTTGGCAGAAAGTGTCGTAACTCGAGTCGCCGATCGCACATAAAGCATACCGACAGTCCTGCAGATTTTGGTTTGACTGGAGTAATTCCTGATAGAAGGGCTGCAAATTGTCCGGAAGATCGCCGGCCCCATGGGTGGAGGAAACGATCAACCAAAGGGCTTTGGGATCCAGTTGATCCAACTGTGGGGTCAAATACAGGTTTGTCTGGTGGCCGTTTTGTTCAAGCTTATTGATGAGTTCTTCGGCGACATATTCGGCTCCTCCCAAGGTGGTTCCGACCAATACTTCGACTTTCGCCATGATATTCCTCTCTGTATGTAGCGCCTGGCGCCTTGATTTAATCGGCCCATATTAATCCAATTTGCGGTGACAGACAGCCTTGGGTAACCTGAGTTTGAGCACTATTGCATTAATCCTGTTGTAGGCTCTTTCTGCGCTTGAGGCTGATATGAAACTGAAGTGGTTGCTGATCTTCCCGTTGCTTTCTTTGCTGGTGATACTCGGGGGATGGCATTGGTTGTTTACTGTACCGGCAAATGTTCAACTGCAATCTGACAGGGTTGATTCCAATACCGGCGCGGCCTGTATTCAAACGCCAACGGCAAAGGCGCTGGATAATAATGGTGAGTTTGGTGTATTGATCTGGAATATTCAGAAGCAGCAAAACGGCCAGTGGCGTTCTCGTCTCGATGATTTTACAACTGGCAGGCAGTTGGTGCTGTTGCAGGAAGCCAGTTTGGATCCCGGCATGTATCTTTATCTGAATACTGCGCAGTGGTTTTGGCGTTTCGCTAATGCTTTCAGTGTATTGGATACCCCAGCTGGGGTAATGAATCTCTCCCGCAGCGCTCCTTTGAGCAGTTGTGGCTACCGTACTCTTGAGCCTTGGTTGCGGTTGCCCAAGACGGCCTTGGTCGCTGAATATCCTTTGTCTGATGGTTCATTATTGACTGTGGTCAATGTCCATGGAATTAACTTCAGTGTCGGTATCGAAGAATATCGGCAGCAACTTAAGTCTTTGACTGAAGCCCTGGCTGAGGAAAGAGTTATGGGGCCTATTATTCTGGCGGGTGATTTCAATACCTGGAGTGAGGAACGCAGTATGCTGCTGGCCGCCTTTGCTTCCTCTTTGGGATTGAATGAGGCTCATTTTGGCGAGGATAACAGGGTGAGAGTTCTGGGGTATCCTTTGGATCATCTCTTTTATCGAGGATTGAAACCCAAAGAGCTGTATGTGCCGGAAACAGATGTGTCTGATCACAATCCTATGGTCGCCAGCTTTGTGATTGCTGAGAACTAGGCCATAAGGAAGGTGCGAACAAGTCCCATGCGTTCTCTGCGTCGGCTTACGGGCATGGATGCAAGGCGTGGTTCGCAGCAAATGGTTAGTCCTTTGTAAGAAGCACAACACAGCAGGCAGGCCTGTAAGCCACGCCCTTCGGGGCTTACACAGCAACCGGCTCTCTGCGTTATCCGACTTTGACAGGCCCCGGCATGCCTTCAGTCAGATGCCTTGAACGCCAATTGCTGTGTAAGCCAGAGTACCGTGAGGACTTATTCGCACCTTCCCTAAGTAACTCATGTTTCCCTGACACCGGTTCCTCCAAAAAAGGACCTGTGACCGAAGTAGCGGAAGTCAGCATTCCTAACTGAGGGCCCTGATAGATTATCTTTCCGCCATGTTTTCCGGCTCCCGGGCCCATTTCTATTACGTGGTCGGCATTGGCTATCATCTCAAGAATATGCTTGATGATTAGCAATGTTTTTCCTTCAACTGCGAGTAAGGTAAATAGTTCGAGCAGGCGCTCGACATCGGCCATATTCAGGCCAGAGGTGAGGATTTAAGGACATTATGCAGCGACTCTGTATAACAGGTAGCGGTAGAACACTTGCATGGCTCAATCCTTGACCGTGGTTTCTGTCCTTCAGTGGCGCACGCCGTTAACTCTTCCGATATCGAGTGCATGGAATAGCCGACGGCGATGCTTGAATTCTTAGCCTTTATTCAAATTAAATTTGTTGTTTGGGTGTGAGTAGGTACGCCGGCTACTGATATTCTGCCTTCCACAAAGTCAAAGGTTCGGCAGAGCACCATTGCCAGAATTTCTTCTCCACTAAGTCACTTGCCGCAGCTGCATCCCGTCCCTCAAACAAGCGCCAATTTTCCTCTGCAGATTTCAGGGCATACTGTCTCAAGTGACCGGTGATCCTCTCGAAATCGGATGGCTCGAGAAGAAATATGCTGCCATCCCTGTAAGACTCCCAAGGTATCTGATCTTTAGGTTGTCGTTGATGATTCTGGAAGAACGCCTCGCTGTAGATGCTGGCCGAACCACCCGCAGACACACAGTCGTCCCAACGTTGGCAGCGAAAGAAAAACTCGTCCTCTGCCTCGGCAGTGCCTGTTAGCTCTCGATAGGGGCAAGATTTTTCCCAAGGCTTATTGATATTGGCCTCGGCCACACCTTGGCGCGCAAGCTCTATCTCATGGGGCTTGGGGAACCTGTCCATCAGTAATTGCGCTGGTTCGCCACTCTCGTCTGCCATCAAAATGGAGGTAGTTCCCAAAAGGAACACACCGAGCGCGACGCGGGTGAAAGTTGACTTTGAAAACGATGGCATCAAGCGAAATGACATTCTACAACCCTCTGAAGGACTAAGTTATTTATCCAGAAACAGGAATAGGCCATTTATAACAATGGCCTTTATCCTTACTTGTGCTGGTTACTTACGAGTACTGGCCTTTGAAGCAGTCTCGTTGTAAGCGTTCAAGCCACCAGCCTTGGCGAGGGTGTTCAAAATTCTGTGTCACGTTAAAAATCACAGATCGATGTG